>DBGBEC010000113.1:0-10287 GCA_048477415.1 Candidatus Limivicinus sp.
AACCTGCGCCACATAGGCTTTGACCTTAACTGGCTGAAAAAGCAGCTTGAGAGCAGAAAGGTCAGCAGGGCGGCAGACGTGTTCCTCATGACGGCCACAGAGGAAGGGCAGATATTTTTCGCGCCCATGGAAAAAGGCGGAAGGAGGAAGCGCACCAGATGAAGAAAGAGCTTTTCGCCCTGCTGCTGCTCCTGCTCCTGGCCCTGGGGGCGCTGTTCAATATACTCTACGCGGAGAGGCTGATACAAAGGATAGAGGGCCAGCTCGAGCTGTCGCAAAAGGCCGCGGAGGAAGAGAACTTTCCCGAGGCCCTGGCCCGGCTCGACGCCGGACTTGAGCTTTTGGAACGGAGCAGGGATTACACGAGCATTTTCATCCGTCACTCTGAGCTTGACTCAAGCTTCGAGGCTTTTTTTCACCTGAAGGAGCTGCTTTTGCAGGAGGAGACCGCCGCTCTTCCCGCCGCCTTCTCGGCTCTGCGCTATAAGCTGCGCTGCCTTTCAGACATGGAGAAGCCAAGTCTTGGAAGCGTGCTTTAGCTTATTTCTCCGTCAGCAGCTTTGAGAGCTCCTCCATGAAGGTGTTGATATCCTTGAAGCTGCGGTATACCGAGGCGAAGCGGACATAGGCGACCTCGTCCACCGCTTTCAGCCGCCCCATGACCATCTCGCCTATCTCCACGGTCTTTATCTCCCGCTCAAGGCCGCTTTGGAGCTCCTGCTCTATCTCGTCGGCTATTTTTTCAAGAGTTTGCAGGGCTACCGGGCGCTTTTCACAGGCCCTCACCATGCCGTTTATAAGCTTCACCTTGTCAAAGGACTGGCGGCTGCCGTCTCTCTTCACGACCACCAGGGGCAGGCGCTCTATGATCTCATATGTAGTAAAACGCTTCTGGCAGGCAAGACACTCGCGGCGGCGGCGTATGGTCGCCCCCTCCTCGGCGGGTCTTGAATCGATCACTTTGCTCTCGGTATAACCGCAAAATGGGCACTTCATCTCTATTTCTCCTTAAACTTGTCATTTTCAGTCAAAGATTATACCACAGTGAAACGCCTTTTTCTATATTTTATGTCAAAAAATGACAGACATATATCGTGTTGTTTTTGTCATAAACCAGGCCCCGGTAACGCCGGAGGGCCAACCGGGGCCAAGCTTAGAGGAGCGGAGGCTCATTTCCTGTATCCGGTGCTGAAATCCACGATGTTCCGGAGCTCCTTGCCCTGGAGGAAGGCCGCGAGGTTCGCGGCGGCGATGTCTACAACGTTCTCCAGTGTGTCCGGCAGGTGATAATAGCCCGAAACGTGGGGGCTTATCATCAGGTTTGGGATCTTCCAGAGCGGGCTGTCACCGGGAAGGGGCTCCTGCTCGGTGACGTCTACCCCGGCGGCGGAGATAAGCCCTTCATTTAGGGCCTGAGCCAGAACATCCGCTGCCACAGCGTTGCCACGGCCGCAGTTTATGAAAACAGCCGTGGGCTTCATGAGCCTGAAGCGTTCCAGGCTGTACACATGCGCCGTCTCCGCCGTGCCAGGCAGGAATGAGGCCACGATGTCGGCCCGGGCCAGGATCTGGTCCATGCCATCGCCGCTGTAGAGCTCGTCCACACAGTCGGGCCTGGGGCCGCCCCGGCGCTTAAGGCCTATGGTATAGGCCCCGAGAGCCTTGGCCATCCGGGCATAGCGCAGCCCGATATCCCCAAGGCCCATTACGGCCACGACCGCTCCGCTGATGGAGCTTACACGGCCAAAGTCGGACCAGCGGCTCTGACCCTGGGCGTCACGGTAGAGATGGAGCTTTTTTATGAGCATAAGGGTCATAGCCAGGGCGTGCTCGGACACAGCCTTGCCGTAGGCCCCGGTGGCGTTGCAGAGAATGGTTTTGGGCGAGAGCGCGCCGGGCTTTATATACGCGTCAGCCCCTGCGGACTCGAGCTGAAGGAGCTCCAGCCTGTCTGAGGCGCTGATGAGCCCCGCGGGCACGTTCCCTATTATCACCTCTGCGCTGGCCAGCATGTCTCTGTCCACATGCTGCCTGTCAACATAGAGGAAAGCACAGCCCTCCCCCGCTTTTTCAAGCTTTTCCCTGTGTCGCTCTTTTAGGGGCAGGACCACAAGCACGTTTTTCATTCTTATACCTCTGTTTCTCTCGTTTATCCGGGCGGTGCGGAGAGCTCCCGCCCAGTATACAGGCATATTATAAACCATCGGCCTCTCCGTGTAAATCGGGCTTATCGCACAGGTGTATTTCAAAACTGTAAACAATGAGCCCGGTCATTGCTTTTTCACATTTCAGTGGTAAACTGTTCCACAGTACGCAAAGGAGGAGCTTGATCTTGAAAACTCTGTATCACGGTGGGCCGATCATCACGATGGAGAGGCCGGGCTATGCGGAGGCTGTACTTACGCGGGACGAGCGCATTTTGGCCGTCGGCAGTCTTGAAGAGCTTTTGCCCATTTCGGCGGGGGCGGAGAGGGTAGACCTGAAGGGCCGGGCGCTGCTGCCCGGATTCATCGACGCTCACAGCCACTTCACCCAGATGGCAAATTCCATGCTTCAGCTCTCTCTTGACGGCGCGGGGGACACGGATGAGATCGCCCGGCGCGTTTCCGCCTTTATAAAAAACTCCGGACTGGAGCCCGGAGCCTGGGTGATAGTTAGAGACTATGACAACAATCTCTTTCCCGGGGCACGGGATCCGGAGCTTTTTGAGCTCGACCGGCTGTGCCCGGGATACAAGCTGCTGATCCACCACAAATCCGGGCACATGGGTCTTTTCAACAGCCTGGCCATGGAAGCGCTGGATCTTGGGCCGGACGCTGAGGACATAGAGGGCGGATATATCGGCAGGCAGGATGGCAGGCTCACCGGTTATTTGGAGGAGAACGCCTTTTTCACTTACCTGAAGAAGCTTCCGCCCACTGAGCTAAAAACACTGCTGGAGGCCTATGGCAGGGCCCAGGAGGTATACGCCTCAAACGGGATAACAACGATACAGGAGGGCATGCTCGTCGGCGAAATGCTCCCCATGTACAAGGCCCTTCTCGCCTCAGGGATATTGGAGCTGGATCTTATTGCCTACGCAAGCCCAGAGGCCTATGCGCAGGCGAAGAGCAGCCTGGACAAAGCGGGGAACGCCCACTATAAGACCGGGGGGATAAAAGTATTTCTGGACGGCTCGCCCCAGGGGCGGACCGCCTGGATGAGAACGCCCTATCTGGGCGGCGAAGACGGATACAGGGGCTACGGCACCATGAGGGATGAGGAGCTTATCTCCGCCTTCCGCCTTGCGGCTGCGGAAAAGACCCAGCTTATCGCCCACTGCAACGGCGACGCCGCCTCGGAGCAGTTTTTGCGCTGTCTCAGGCGCGTTGAGGCGGAGCAGCCCATCCTGAAGGAACTGCGGCCCCTTATCATCCATGGCCAGCTCATGGGTCTTGACCAGCTTGGACCGGCGGCGGAGCTTGGGGCAATGGCCTCGTTCTTCGTGGCCCATGTGTATCACTGGGGCGACACGCATGTAAAAAATTTTGGTCTGCGCCGGGCGGCGGAGATAAGCCCCTGCGCCTCCGCCAAGCGAGCGGGGCTGCCCTTTACCCTTCATCAGGACAGCCCGGTGATCGCGCCGGATATGCTGGAGACCATATGGTGTGCCTCTGAAAGGCTGAGCTCCGGCGGCACGCTTTTGGGGGCGGAGGAACGCATTTCCGTCATGGACGCCCTTCGGGCCGTCACGAAGACCGCCGCCGAGCAATACGGCCAGGGCGGGCTAAAGGGCAGTCTTGCCCCGGGCAAGCTTGCGGATCTTGTCATCCTCAGCGAAGACCCGGCGGCCGCCCCAAAAGACAGGCTGCGTCAAATAAGCGTTGAGGCGACGATAAAAGCCGGGAAAACAGTATACGGCAGCATATAAATGGACAAGCCGCCCGCTCGAAAAGCAGGCGGCTTGTTTTACTGGTCTTATTTAACGCTGAACAGAATGTCGCCGTAGGAGGGGTAGGGCCAATGCTCCGAGGAGCAGTTGCTCTCAAGCTCATCCACCACCCGGCGCAGGCCATCCATGGCGGAAAGGACCTCGTCCCGGTAGTAAAGGGCGGTATCAAGGGAGCTCAGGCCGGCGTTCACATTTTCCAGGGAATCCGCGAGAGCCTTCGCCTTTTCAAGGGCCTGGGCACTCAGCTCGCTGAGCCTTCCGGCAAGCTCTGTCTCAAAGTCCAGCTTGATATTGCCGGAGAGGGCCTTTTTAGCCAGGGCTGTGTCCACCAGGGTCTTCGTATAGGCACTTACGGCCGGCAGAACGTCCTTCCAGACCATATCGAGCATCGTGTTGGCCTCTATGCGCAGCACCTTGCGGTAGTTATCCAGCTTGATCTCACAGCGGGCGTGGATCTCGGTCTCGGAATAGACCTTGTGGGTCTTGAATAGCTCTATGTTCTTCTCCGCGAGATAGCAGGGTACGCAGTCAGGTGTGGTCCGCAGATTGAGCAGTCCCCTGCTCTCGGCTTCCGCCAGCCAGGCCTCGTCGTAGCCGTTGCCGTTAAAGATCACGCGCTTGTGTTTTTTTATCACATCCCGAATAAGGCTGTGAAGGGCGGCCTCAAAGTCCGGCGCCGCCTCCAGCGCGTCTGCGTACTGGCGGAGGGATTCGGCCACGGCGGTGTTCAGCACCACATTGGCCCCGGAGATGGACGAGGCGGAGCCCAGCATACGGAACTCGAACTTGTTGCCGGTGAAGGCGAAGGGCGAGGTCCTGTTCCTGTCGGTGCTGTCCTTGGGGAACTTTGGCAGGACATGGACGCCAACTTTTATAAGCTCCTTCTCGGTGCCGCCATAGGGCTCGTCGTTTTCGATGGCGGAGAGTATGCGCTCTATCTCGTCCCCCACGAAGATGGAAATGACGGCGGGAGGCGCCTCGTTCGCGCCGAGGCGGTGGTCGTTTCCGGCCGAGGCCGCCGCGACACGGAGCATATCCTGATAGTCGTCCACCGCCTGGATGACCGCGCAGAGGAAGAGCAGGAATTGGGCGTTCTCATAGGGGGTCTCCCCCGGTTCGAGAAGGTTAAGGCCGGTGTTGGTGGTGATGGACCAGTTGTTGTGCTTGCCGCTGCCGTTCACCCCGTCGAAGGGTTTCTCGTGGAGCAGGCAGACCATGTCGTATTTCCGGGCGAGCTTCTGCATCATCTCCATGGCGAGCTGGTTATGGTCGGCGGCGATATTCGTGGTGCTGTATATGGGCGCAAGCTCGTGCTGGGCAGGAGCCGCCTCGTTATGCTCGGTCTTGGCCAGGACCCCGACTTTCCAGAGCTCCCGGTCAAGTTCCTTCATAAAGGCGGCCACCCGGGGCTTTATCGCGCCGAAATAGTGGTCTTCCAGTTCCTGGCCCTTAGGAGGTCTCGCCCCGAAGAGGGTACGCCCCGTATAGATAAGGTCTTTTCTCTTCTCATACACGCTTTTATCAATGAGGAAATACTCCTGCTCCGCGCCCACAGTTGTCTTGAGCGAGGTGATATCCTCGTTCCCGAAGAGCTTTATCACCCGCATGCCCTGGCGGTTTATGGCCTCCATAGAGCGCAGCAGGGGCGTTTTTTTGTCAAGAGCCTCCCCGCCGTAGGAGCAGAAGGCCGTGGGGATACAGAGCACCCCATCTTTTATAAAGGCATAGGAGGTGGGGTCCCAGGCGGTGTAACCCCTGGCCTCAAAGGTGGCGCGAAGGCCGCCGGAGGGGAAGCTTGAGGCGTCGGGCTCGCCCTGGATAAGCTCCTTGCCGGAAAATTCCATTATGGCATGGCCGCCCTCCACCGGGGAGATGAAGCTGTCGTGCTTTTCAGCGGTTATGCCGGTCATGGGCTGGAACCAGTGGGTAAAATGGGTGACGCCCTTTTCTATGGCCCAGTCCTTCATGGCGTTTGCCACAACAGTGGCCGCAGCGCTGTCGAGACGCCTGCCGTCTTTTATTGAGCGCTGTATCTGCTTGAACACGTCCTTGGGCAGACGCGCCCGCATAACTGAGTCGTTAAAAACATTTGAGCCGAATACTTCAGTGACAGTGTTCATATAGCTACCCCTTTTACCGCGAAGGCGGCAGTGAAAGCACACACTGCCGGCCCTGCCCTTGTTCATATCTTTTTGGCAGGCTGAGCCTCTCAGCTGTGCTTTAAGATGGCTGAATTATATGATTTTTTAGCCAATTTGTCAACGAGATTTTTGTAGAAAACTGCCAATTCGTATCTTTTCAGAGCAAAACGCGTACAATAGCTCAGAGGCATTCGCCGCCGGTTAAAAGTTTTTTTGCTTAAGACAGGCAAAAAAAGCTTGACAAATCCATCCGGGAGTATTATCATCCAGTCAATAAGTCAAACCAGTGATGAAGAGTAAGTAGCTTCCTGCCCGTTTTTCAGAGAGTCGCCGTTTGCTGAAAGGCGATATTCGCGCAGCTTGTGAATGGACTTCTGAGGGTGACCGAACGCCACTTGTGGTCAGTAGCAGTCAACGGGTCTTCCGCTCCCGTTATCAGGGCGGACTTGTATGTCAGTACAAGACAGAGCGGGCGCTGTCAGCGTCAACTTGGGTGGTACCGCAGGTATGTTTATTATTCCTGTCCCTTGAAATATCAAGGGACAGGATTTTTGTTTTGGGGGTGTTTTTATGTTCCTTCTGACACGGCGATGGCGGGCTTTCGACACACGCACCAAAGCCACGGCATTTAACATCAAATATATAAATTTTTTGGAGGAAATATCATGAAAAAGCTTTTTGTTCTTGTTTTGACACTGGTCATGGTCATATCTCTTGCCGCCTGCGGCAGCGCTCCCGCAGAAACGCCCTCTCAGAGCGAAACACAGGCCCCATCCGGGGATGACTCCCCTGCTGACATCCCGGTCATCGGCATCTCCCAGTACGGCGAGCACCCCTCCCTTGACAACTGCCGCGAGGGCTTTCTCCTTGGCCTTGAGGAGGCGGGCTACACAGAGGGCGAGGATTTCACCTATCTCTATGAGAACGCCGGCTTTGACGACAACATCGCCATTCAGATAGCGCAGAATTTCTCCGCCAACAACGTTGACCTTATGTGCGGTATCGCCACAAACTCAGCCACTGCCTGCTACGCCGCCGCCGAGGATAAGAACATCCCCGTCATCTTCAACGCTATCACAGACCCGGTCCAGGCAAAGCTTGACTCCGGCAATATCACCGGCGTCTCCGACAAGCTGCCCATAGAGGCCCAGCTTGAGCTTATAAGGACCCTTCAGCCCGAGGCGGAGACCATCGGAATAATCTATACCACCAGCGAGCCCAACTCCGTCTCCGCCATAGCCGAGTACAAGGAAAAATCCGCTGACTTCGGCTTTGAGATCGTAGACATCGGCGTCACCGCCCAGTCCGAAGCTACACAGGCCTGCGACACGCTGATCAGCAAGGAAGTGGACTGCATCTCAAACCTGACGGACAACAACGTGGTCGGCGTGCTCGACTCCATCCTTGACAAGACCAACGAGGCCGGCATACCCGTATACGGCAGCGAGATAGAGCAGGTGGTAAAGGGCTGCGTCGCCTCTGCCGGTATCGACTATATCGAGCTTGGCAAACAGACCGGCCGCATGGCCGCTAAAATACTCAGCGGCGAGGCAAGCTGCGAGGAGCTGCCCTACGAGACGGTGACGGAATACAGTATATATGTCAACAAGGAGATGCTCGCCGCCATGAGCATTGAGCTCCCTGAGGAGATAGCCGAAAAGGCCATAGACGTGGAGACGGCGTAAACGATATATTTATGAGCCAGATAATAGAACTTTTAGAGAGCACAGTCACCCAGGGGCTTATCTATGCTCTGCTGACCTACGGCATATACATCACATACAAGCTCCTTGATTTTCCGGATCTGAGCGTGGACGGCAGCTTCCCCCTGGGCGCGGCCGTGACCGCCGTCTTCCTTACCAAGGGCATGGACCCCTATCTCACGCTCCTGGCCGCCATGGCGGCCGGGGCGGCGGCAGGGCTTGCCACGGGGCTTATCCATGTAAAGCTGAAGGTAAGGGATCTTTTGGCCGGCATTATCACAATGACCGCCCTTTTCTCCATAAACCTTCAGATAGCGGGTTCTAACCTGAACATTGGCCGGGATATCGACACCATCTTCACCGCCCCTCCCGCCATGGCTCTGTTCGGCGAGCTTTCGCTCATGCACAGGAAATTCATCATCTCCCTGGTGCTGGTGCTCTTACTCAAGATCATACTGGACCTCTATTTCAAGACCAAGAATGGCATGCTCCTGAAGGCCACCGGTGACAACGCCGCCCTTGTCACCACCCTGGCAAAGGACAAGGGGAAGATGAAGATACTGGGGCTTGTTCTTGCAAACGCGCTGGTGGCTCTGGCCGGGGCTGTCGTCTGTCATGAGCAGAGGGGCTTTTCCAGCACCATGGGCACGGGCCAGATGGTCTTCGGCCTGGCCGCGGTCATAATCGGGACGACAATATTCAAAAAGCTCTCTTTCGTAAAGGGCACGACCGCCGTCATTGTGGGAAGCGTGGTATACAAATGCTGCATACAGCTTGCCATCAGCCTGGGCCTGCCGGCAAACCTTTTGAAGCTTGTGACCGCGGTGCTGTTTCTTGTCATTCTCGTCCTGGGAAATATGGGGGAACGCAGGGGGAAGAGCCATGCTTGAGCTGAAAAATATAAAAAAAATATATAACCCGGGCCTTGTCACTGAGATGTGCCTTTTCGATGATTTCAGCCTGAGCGTTAAGGACAAGGAGTTCGTATCCATCGTAGGCAGCAACGGCAGCGGCAAGACCTCCCTGCTGAATATCATCTGCGGCAGTATCCCTGTTGAGGGCGGCGACATCCTTGTTGGCGGGGAGCGGATAAACTCCCTTGAAGAATATAAACGCTACAAAAAGATCGGCCGTGTGTATCAGAACCCCGCGATGGGTACCTGCCCCAACCTGACCATGATGGAAAACCTGTCCCTGGCGGACAACAAGGGCAAGAGCTACGGCCTGGGCCGGGGGACAAATTTCAAACGCCGGGATTTTTACCGGGAACAGCTCGCCGCGCTGGGCCTGGGGCTTGAGAACAAGATGGATGTGAAGCTGGGGGCGCTCTCCGGCGGCCAGCGGCAGGCCGTGGCCCTGGTGATGGCCACGATGACGCCCATAGATTTCCTTATCCTTGACGAGCACACCGCCGCCCTGGACCCGAAGACCGCCGAGGTCATAATGGAGCTCACCGACCGTGTGGTCCGCGAAAAGCAGCTCACCGCCATGATGGTGACTCACAACCTCCGCTACGCCGTGGAGTATGGAGACAGGATACTTATGATGGATAAGGGCCATGTGATCCTTGACAAGGCCGCAGAAGAGAAGAAAAACGTGAGCGTTGACGACCTTCTGCATATCTTCAACCAGATAAGCATCGAGTGCGGCAACTGAATAGAAATTAGTTCATAATTAAAAAAGTTCCGCTTCGGCACCGTTTGATGCCGAAGCGGAACTTTTTATACAATACCTGTAATATAATTTCCTTCTCTCTGTGCAGGTTCCAGCGTGGATGATACTTTTTTATGTATATTTTCCATGCGCATGTCCAATGCCGCGCTCGTCTGTGCGCAGTCAAAGAGTTCCCTGTCAATGTCAATTGAAGCGGAAATATCCTTTTTATAGCGTATTTTGTGCTCAAGACTTGCCCACCAGTCCATGGATATGGTGCGGAACTGCACCTCCACCTTCATCATTTTTTTGTCCTTGTGCAGAAAGATCGGTATGTTTACAACAAGATGCAGGCTGCGGTAGCCGTTGGGCTTCGGGTTCTTGATATAATCCTTGCGCTGGAGCAGGACAATGTCGTCCTGCATCAGAAATACGTCTGCCAGCATGTAAATATCCGAGGGGAAGGCGCATATGATTCTAACACCAGCCACGTCGTTTATGTTTTCCTCAATGCTCCCCACGCTCACAGGCAGCCCACGGCGGCGGAGTTTGTCCAAAATACTCTCAGGAGATTTGAGCCGGGTCTTGATCGTCTCTATGGGGTTGCGGTCATATTCCAGGGAAAGTTCCTCATTTAGAACATTAAACTTTGTGGCAACTTCCATCATGGCGCAGCGGTAATAGGCCATCATCTCCCTGTATGAGGCGGTATAGTTTTGGATCCAGCCCTTTATCTCCTCCTGAGACAGCTTTTCTACGATCGCCCGTTCAACATTTGAGTCTGTATTTAAGTCCATTTTTCTCGCGTCATCGCCTTTCGTGAGTATTATCGGGATCTATAATATAATTATAACATATT
>DBGBEC010000114.1:0-6117 GCA_048477415.1 Candidatus Limivicinus sp.
TATGAAGTTATGACGATCCCCCAAAGCCCGCGGGCTTTGGGGGATCGTCATAACTTCATATAATCAGTTTTCCCTGGCGCTGTTTGTCTTCCTATTTAAGCGCCCTGGCGGTCAGCTCGGCATAGTCCTCGCTGCTGAGCTCGTAGCCGTAGAAGATCTCGTAATACTCGGTCACAAGCTCCTGCATGTCGTAGTCCGCGTATTCCGGGTAGAGCAGGGCGCCGAGCCATATCATGCCCAGATAGCGCTGAACGGAGGGGGGAGAGGCCAGCCAGCCATAGGGACCGTAGGGGGAGCGGTAATATTCCCCGGAGGATATGGCGGAGAGCTGCTGCCAGGTCTCGTCGCTGCCCGCCGTGTCATAGGCGCTGTCCTTTTCAAAGATTATGACCTCCGGATCCCAGAGGATGAGCTGCTCCATGTCGGTCTCGTTCCCGGCGCCGGAGCCCACCACCTCCGTAAGCTTTGCCAGATTGTCGCCCAGGAGATTCACGGTATCCGCGTGATACGAGCCCTCGGCCAGAACGTTCAGCCCCTTGTCGCCCAGGCAGTACAGTATGCTTTTTCGGGCCCCGTCGGCGTCTACCCGTGCCATCAGCTCAGTTATCATGCCGTAGCAGTTTTCGCACCAGGCTGCCAGCCGCTCCGCCTGTTCGGCTTTCCCGGTCAGCTCTCCCAGCCGGCGGTAGGCCTCCGGGGCTGTCTCCACTGTGGCGTCGATATGTACGAAGGGGATACCCGTCTGTTCCGTAAGGGCGTCCAGCTCGTCACTCATGTTCCCCTTGGCCTCGCCCACGTCTATCACCATGTCGGGCGCTGCGGCCAGAAGGGCCTCAAGGTCCATGGTGCCCTTGCCGCCGTAGAGCTGGCCCAGCTCCGGCAGGGCACGGATCTCCTCGCTGAAATATTTCTCCGTGTCTTCGGTATAGCTGTTGCACACACCTACAAAAAGCTCCGGGCAGAGCGGCAGTACATAGACCTGGGCCAGAGGTCCGCTGACGGCTATCTTCTCCGGCTCCGCCGGAATGCTCAGACTGCGGCCCAGGTCGTCTGTGAATTCCCGCAGCGCCGTGTTTCCCGGGGCCAAAGTCTCCTCCTGGGGGGCGGCGGGAGCCGCGCCGCAGGAGGTAAGCAGAGCGCAGACCAGCAGCAGCGCCGCAGCGACAGAAACGCTTCTTTTTCTCATTGTGTACCATCCTTTCTCAGAGCTGCACGCTCAAACGAATTGTATCCAAATACGAGTTGTTTATCATTATAATTCGCCCTGAGCTCCATGTCAAGCGAATGAAAAGCATTTACAAGTCGCTTTATATGGATTATAATGAAACAACAGAAATATGGGCGGGAAGCCGCAGGTCTTGGGGGGATGAGCATATGCAGGTGGCTGCCTTGATAAGCGCGGCGGGCATGTCCTCGCGCATGGGGGACTTTAAGCCCATGCTGAACATAGGGTCCATATCCATTGCCCAGCGCATTGTGGCCTCGTTTCAGAAGGCCGGTGTGGACAGGATCGTGATGGTGACAGGGTACAGGGCCCAGGCCCTTGAGCGGCATCTGGCCAATAACGGCTTGATCTTTCTCAGAAACGAGAGCTATGAGAGCACCCAGATGTTCGATTCGGTGAAGATCGGCCTTGAGTATCTGCGTGATAAGTGCGACAGAATACTTTTCACGCCGGTGGATATCCCTCTTTTCACCACGGAGACCCTGGAGAAGCTTATAAATGTCCGGGCGGAGCTGGCCTGCCCAATATGCGGGGGAGAGACGGGGCACCCGATCATGATATCATCCGCCCTGGCCGATACCATCCTGGCCGACAGCGGGGAGGGCGGCCTCCACGGGGCCATGCTCCGCTGCGGGGCGGAGCTCGTAAAGGTGCCCGTGGAGGACCGGGGTATACTCCACGACGCGGACACGCCGGAGGACTATGACAGTCTTTTGAAATACCACAATGCCCAGCTCGTGCGGCAGATAGTGTCGGTGTCCCTGGCCCGGGAGAAGGTCTTTTTCGACAGCCGGACCGCCATGCTCCTGGGCCTGGTGGAGGAGACCGGGTCTGTCCGCGCGGCCTGCAAGCGGATGCAGATATCCTATTCCGGCGGCTGGAACATCCTGCGGAATTTGGAGTCACAGGTGGGCATGCCCCTGATAAAGAGCGTGCAGGGCGGCTCCAAAGGTGGGCAGAGCAGCCTGACGGAAAAGGGCCGGGAGCTGATAGAGCTTTTTGAGCGCTTCAACACAGAGCTGAGAGAGAACGTGGCCGGGCTGTACGAGAAGTACTTCACGGGATTTTTTAAAGAGCCCTGAGCGGGGCCTGATGAAACGGAGACAAAGATGAGTGAGCTTGGGAGTCTGTCCGGGGCAAAAAAAAGGAGAGCCCGGGGCTCTTTGGTGATAGTGCTGCTGGGAGCGGGGCTGCTTTTATGCATGCTGCTGAGCTTTTTTACGGGCCGGTATCCGGTCCCGGCCAAGGAGCTCTTTGGCATTCTGGCAGGACGCCACTTCGGGATGGAGCAGTTCTGGCAGGACAGCCAGGAGATAGCCGTTATGAATGTGCGCCTGCCCAGGATACTGCTGGCTGTGCTGGTGGGGGCGGCGCTCTCCGCCGCCGGGGCCGCGTATCAGGGCATTTTTCAAAACCCCATGGCTGCGCCGGATGTGCTGGGTGCTTCCGCCGGGGCGGGCTTCGGCGCGGCGCTGGGCATTTTTCTCGACATGGGCAGGGCCGGGGCCACCGCTCTCGCCTTCGGGCTGAGCCTGTTCACGGTGGTCCTGGTGTTTTTGATAAGCCGCTATACCAAGGGCGAGCGAGTGATGGGCCTGGTGCTGGCGGGGATGGTGATAAGCTCCCTCTTTCAGGCCGGGACCAGCTTTATAAAGCTGGTGGCAGACCCCACGAACAAGCTGCCCGCCATCACATATTGGCTGATGGGCTCACTGGTGGGGGCCACAAAAAAGGAGCTGTATTTCGTGCTGCCGTCCATGCTTGTGGGCGTTCTGGGGCTGCTGGGGCTGCGCTGGCGGCTCAACGTGCTCACCATGGGTGATGAGGAGGCCCGAACCCTGGGAGTGAACGCCGTCCGGGTCAGGGCCGCCGCCATGGTGTTTGCCACCCTCCTCACCGCTGCCTCCGTCTCGGTCAGCGGTATGATAGGCTGGGTGGGCCTGGTGGTGCCCCACATGATGCGCCGGCTCGTGGGCTCGAATTACCGGGTGCTGCTGCCGGCCTCTGTCCTTGGCGGCGGGGCATTTCTGCTGATAGTTGACAATATTTCAAGAAGCTTTACCAGCACGGAGGTACCTATAGGTATCCTCACCGCCTTTGTGGGCGCGCCGTTTTTCGTACTGCTGATAACCCGGCGGCGGGAACGCTGAGTTTTAAAAAAGGAGCATACTTTGGGCATCGAGGTTGAGGATCTTTGTTATTCATATGGAAAAAGGCGGGTCCTGAGGGGGCTTAGCTTTACCGTGGCCGACGGGGAATTTCTCTCCATCCTTGGGCCCAACGGCGTGGGGAAGAGCACTCTTTTCCGCTGCGTCCTGGGCCTTCTCCGGCCCGAGAGCGGAAGAGTGCTCATAGACGGCCGCGACGTTGGCGCTCTCAGCCCCCGGGAGCTGTCCCGCCACGTGGCATATATCCCCCAGAACTCCGCCCCAGCCTTCAATTTCAGCGTGGAGGACATCGTGCTCATGGGGGCCAGCGGGCGGCTGGGCAGCCTGGGCGTGCCGGGGAAGAAGGAAGTGGAGCGGGTCCACGCCGCCCTAAAAAAGCTGGGCATAGCCGAGCTTTGGGACCGGTGCTTTCACCATCTCAGCGGCGGCGAGCGCCAGCTCGTCATAATCGCCCGGGCCCTGGTCCAGGACGCCGCCATCCTCATGCTGGACGAGCCCACCGCAAGCCTGGACTACGGCAACCAGATCCAGGTCCTCAGCCAGGCCAGGCGGCTTACGGAGGAGGGATATACCGTTATCCAGACCACCCACGACCCGGAGACCGCCTATATGTTCTCCGACCGTATCCTGGCCATGAAAGACGGGGGAGTGCTGGTCCACAGCCGCCCGGAAGACGCTATCACTTCAAAAAACATGACGGAGCTCTACGGCCTGGATGTGGAGGTAAAAAGCCTCTGCAACGACCGCCTCCGCGTCTGCGCCCCAGGCTCCCTCTCCGAGGGAGCTGTCAGCGAAGCTGACTGAGGGAGTTGCGGCAACGTCAGAAGAAGCCGACTCCATTCCGCTTGAGGCTTTGCCCCAAGCTTCACATCCGTCGGCTCCTTCTTCCTTATCCAAATCAAACCCGCTCCGCTGGGCTTTGGTTTGGGTAGACGTGAGAGTTCTGGGCTCCCTTACGCGGGTTCGTAGGATCTGCTCAGTTCCAGGCCGTCGGGGCCGTACTCGACGTTTTCCATCAGGGCCGGGTCCACCCGGCTCCGTTTTTTTACTACCAGGCCCTGACCCTGGGAGTTGAAGACCCATATCTTATAGTTGGGATAGTCCGGGTCGGGCTTTCTGAAGACGCCTGTGTCGTTCAGGCGGCAAAATTTTGCCCTGCCCTCGGCTGTGTCCAGCATGTCCCCGGGACCGCTGTAGTACAGCTCGTCCCCGGCCGCTTTTTTCTTGAACTCCTCCCAGTCCTCGTTCTCAACTTTCATAACGTCATCAGGCTGTATCATGTCTATGCTCCCGGGTGTGAATGCTCACACCTCCGCTCCTTTCCGCCCTGTCCGGGCATTTTTATTGAATAGACGGAAATTGTCATATAACTTTTCCCATTTCAATTCTTACTTCATTTCGCTCAGGGTCTATGTTTGAATAAGCGAACAAATCAAATCCTATGATCTTAAAACCGTGTTTTTTATAAAAAGCGATGGCATTTTCATTGCAAGTCTGGGTTTCGAGGACTGCCATTCTTGCACCACTTTTTAATGCTTCCGATAAAATTATCTGCATCAGCAAGGAACCAATTCCATTATTACGGTTTGAACTGTCAAAAATACCGATATTACTGATCCGATAACGATCGTTCCACTTTTCTAAAGCTCCCTCTACATATCCCAATAATTGTCCGTTTTCAAAAGCCCCAAAAGCTTTTGGGTCATCTAACCATTCATTAAAGAAAACATCACTAAACGACATTTCTTTCGGCCTGTTAAAAGTTTTATAGCAAATATCAAAGCCTGTTTCTTTGGGCTGAATGTCATAATATCCTTTTGTTTCATATCGAATAGTGAAGTTTTTGCCTGAATATGTTTCTCTATCTAACTCAATAATTTCTATCATTTCATCTTTACTGAACATGGTAAATCAAAGTCACGCTGTCATTCTCAACTATAAGTTGTTAAATTTCTATATCCTTCCCCTATTTGCATGCGCAGAACAGTGAATGAGCATATTATCCAGATCACTCCAAGCCTGCTATTTGCCCTGCTGCCGGCACCAGGTCTTCATCACGAGCTTTACCGGCAGATGTTTCACGAGAGCCACCTGAAGCCGCTCCGGCAGGCCGAGGATGGAAGCGAGCTTCCCTTTTTTCATGTCTTTCAGGGCCTTCTCCACCACCTGGGCGGCGCTGTAATAGCGGTTAAAGTAGTTCACCGTGTTGTCATGTATGGCGTGGTCGAAAAACTCCGTCTTTATCCAGCCGGGGCAGACGGCCATGACCTTTATCCCCCTGCCCTTCAGCTCCACCGACAGGGCCCGGGAGAAATTCAGCACATAGGCCTTGGACGCGCCGTACACGTTTATATACGGCACCGGCTGCCAGGAGGACATGGAGCCCATGTTGTATATCCTGCTCCCGGGGCCCATATAGGGCACGCTCATATAGCACATGGCGGTGAGGGCCCGGGAATTAAGGTCCACAATGTCAAGCTGCCGGTCCATGTCCATGTCCATAAAGGCCCCAAACAGCCCAAAGCCCGCGGCGTTCACCAGCACGGCGATCTCCGGCTTCTCGCTCTCAAGCAGCTCCCTGTAACGGCGGAGGCTGTCCCGCTGCTGAAGGTCAAGACATATGGGGCGTATCCTGGCCCGGCACTTCCCCGCCAGTTCGAGCAGCCGCTCCTCCCGGCGGGCAATGACCCATATCTCGTCAAATTCTTCATCCCTGTCCAGGGC
>DBGBEC010000115.1:0-2578 GCA_048477415.1 Candidatus Limivicinus sp.
ACCATGGGGAACTCGGCCAGGGTGGCAAGGAGCTCTTCCTTGAAATCTGCAAAGCAGGTGAAGTGTTCTTTCCTGTTGATGTAGAAAAACACGCAGCCCGCCAGGGCGACCACGCCCAGAAACAGCGCCAGCTTCAGCAGCTTTTTAAGCAATTTTGTCATAATTGTCCTCCTGTATAGATTTTGTTTATATTATTGCATAGCAATAAACAGCTTGTGACTATTATACCAAATTCCCCGCCTTTCGTCAATCATAAGCCCTTTTTTATTTAGCTCCCCGCCCCGTATTCTGTTTTCCGTGCCCTTGCCTCCCCCGTATCCCCAAATCAAAGCCCAGCGAAGCGGGTTTGATTTGGATAAGGAAGAAGGAGCCAACGGATATGGAGCTTGGGGCTTAGTCTTAGCCTCCCTTGCGCAAAGGGAGGTGGCGCGGCGCAAGCCGCGACGGAGGGATCGCGAGACGGTACAAGCGAAATAAGCAGATGATCCCTTTTGCGAAGCGTCTGCTAAAAGAAATGTCAAATCAATACTGCCTGAATAACGATCCCTCAGTCAGCCTGGCGGCTGACAGCTCCCTTTACGCAAGGGAGCCAAGGGGGGACTGGGCATAAAAAGACCTTCCCGGGGCGGGAAGGTCTTTGTTTATTGGGTCATCAGGCTTTGGCTCAGGCTTCTTTGATGGCTGCCTGGGCGGCGGCGAGGCGGGCAATGGGGACGCGGAAGGGGCTGCATGAGACATAGTCCAGGCCGACCTTGTGGAAGAACTCCACGGAGGAGGGGTCGCCGCCGTGCTCGCCGCATACGCCAAGGTGCAGCTCGGGACGGGCCTCGCGGCCAAGCTTCGCGGCCATGGCCACAAGCTTGCCAACGCCGTTCTGGTCAACGCGGGCGAAGGGGTCGCTCTCGTAGATCTTGGTATCGTAGTAGGAGCCAAGGAACTTGCCGGCGTCGTCACGGCTGAAGCCGAAGGTCATCTGGGTCAGGTCGTTGGTGCCGAAGGAGAAGAACTCGGCCTCCTGGGCGATCTCGTCGGCGGTGAGGGCGGCGCGGGGGATCTCTATCATGGTGCCCACCAGATACTTAAGCTCGGCGCCGGACTGGGCGATGAGCTCGTCGGCGGTGCGGACCACCACGTCCTTGACGAACTTGAGCTCCTTCACCTCGCCTACCAGGGGGATCATGATCTCGGGGACCATGGTCCACTCGGGGTGGCGGGCCTGGACGGCCAGGGCGGCCTTTATGACGGCGCGGGTCTGCATCTCGGCTATCTCGGGGAAGGTGACGGCCAGGCGGCAGCCGCGGTGGCCCATCATGGGGTTAAACTCGTGGAGGGAGGCGATGATATTCTTGATATCCTGGACGGTCTTGCCCTGAGCGTCGGCCAGGGCCTTGATGTCGGCCTCCTCGGTGGGGACGAACTCGTGGAGAGGGGGATCCAGGAAGCGGATGGTCACGGGGTAGCCCTCCATGGCCTCGTAAATGCCCTCGAAGTCCTCCTGCTGCATGGGCTCCAGCTTGGCGAGAGCGGCAACGCGCTCTTCCACAGTGTCGGAGCAGATCATCTCGCGGAAGGCGGCAATGCGGTCGCCGCCGAAGAACATGTGCTCGGTACGGGTCAGGCCGATACCCTGAGCGCCAAGCTCACGGGCCTTCCTGGCGTCGTTGGGAGTGTCGGCATTGGTGCGGACTCTCAGACGGCGATATTTGTCGGCCCAGGACATGATACGGCCGAACTCGCCGGCGATGGTGGCGTCCACGGTGGGGATCACGCCGTCGTATATCTTGCCGGTGGAGCCGTCGATGGAGATATAGTCGCCCTCTTTATAGGTCTTGCCGGAGAGCTCGAACTGCTTGTTGGCCTCGTCCATCTTTATCTCGCCGCAGCCGGAGACGCAGCACTTGCCCATGCCGCGGGCCACAACGGCGGCGTGGCTGGTCATACCGCCGCGGACGGTCAGTATGCCCTGGGCGGCCTTCATGCCCTCGATATCCTCGGGGCTGGTCTCAAGACGGACAAGGATGACCTTTTCCTTCCGCTCTTTCCAGGCCTTGGCGTCTTCGGCGGTGAAGACGACCTTGCCGCAGGCGGCACCGGGAGAAGCGCCCAGGCCCTTGCCGATGGGGGTGGAGGCCTTGAGCTGGGCAGTGTCGAACTGGGGGTGGAGCAGGGTGTCAAGGTTCCTGGGGTCTATCATCAGGACCGCCTGCTTCTCGTCTATCATGCCCTCGTCCACCAGGTCGCAGGCTATCTTGAGAGCGGCCTGGGCGGTGCGCTTGCCGTTGCGGCACTGGAGCATATAGAGTTTGCCGTTTTCAACGGTGAACTCCATGTCCTGCATGTCTCTGTAGTGGTCCTCCAGCAGGGCGCAGACCTTTACGAACTCGTCATAGGCCTGGGGGAACTGGGCGGCCATCTGGGAGATGGGCATGGGGGTGCGGACGCCGGCGACAACGTCCTCGCCCTGGGCGTTCACAAGGAACTCGCCCATGAGCTTCTTCTCGCCGGTGGCCGGATCGCGGGTGAAGGCGACGCCGGTGCCGGAATTGTCGTTCAGGTTGCCGAACACCATGGGCATGAC
>DBGBEC010000116.1:0-5837 GCA_048477415.1 Candidatus Limivicinus sp.
TCTCCAACGTCCCTGTCATCATGCTCACCGCCAAGGGGGAGGACGCGGACAAGATCATGGGCTTTGAGTGCGGGGCGGACGACTACATCACCAAGCCCTTCAACATCCTGGAGCTGAAGGCCCGTGTCCGGGCCCTGCTGCGCCGGGCCTCCATCAGCGCCCCAGCCGCCGGGGCCGAGAAGGAGCAGGTCCTGAGCCGGGGCCATATACAGGTCGATCCGGCCCGCCGCCAGGCCCTTAAAAACGGGGAGCCGGTGGAACTGACGGTGAAGGAATTTGACCTTATCCTTTTCCTGATGAAAAATCCCGGCCGGGTATACAGCAGGGACAGCCTGCTGGACCTGGTCTGGGGCTATGACTATCAGGGGGACACAAGGACCGTGGACGTACACATCCGCCGCCTGAGAGAGAAGCTGGAGCTGGACCCCGCCCAGCCCAGGTATATCGTGACCAAGTGGGGCGTGGGCTATTATTTCGCGGACTGAGCTGTTTTTACGGCTTGGCCGGGCTTTACACAGTTTTGAGGTTTTTATATGCGCAGTTTACGCTTTCAGTTTATGGCTTTCATCTCGGCGCTGCTGGTGCTGCTGCTTATCCTGCTGAATACCTACCCCATCACCTCCTCAAGGGACGCGGTCATCGAGGAAAAGCGCAGCTCCCTCTCGGCCCAGGCGGCGGTGATAACCTCCTCCCTGGCGGGACTGGAAAGCCCCGGGCGGGACAGCATAGGCGAGGTGCTCCGGGTGCTGGACGTGTCCGGCCTGTCCCGGGTGCTGGTGGCCGACGAGAATGGCCGGGTGCTCTATGACAGCGCCGGGACAAGGCCCGGAGAGGCTGCGGGGCTGGAGGACCTGAGCACGGCCCTCAGCGGCCAGGGGAAAACAGTTTTCCGCTCGGTGTTTGAAAACTCCGCCTTTGACAGCAGCTTCACGATGCCCATGAGCTATCAGGGCCGCCTGACCGGGGCGGTGTACATACGGGAGTACGACAGCGAGCGTGGGGAGATAATCGTCCAGGTCCAGAGCCGGATAAGGGCCCTGTCCCTTACCATCGGCCTTGCAGCTCTGCTGCTGGCGGGATTTTTCGCCTTTCTGGTGGTGCAGAGGCTCCAGGAGCTGGTCCGATCCATGCGCACGGTGGCCGCCGGGGATTATTCCTACAGGCACCCGGTGAAGGGCCAGGACGAGATATCCGAGCTGGGGGACGAGTTCAACCAGCTCACCCAGCGGCTACAGACCACCGAGAAGCAGCGCCGCCGCTTCGTGTCCGACGCCTCCCACGAGCTGAAGACCCCCCTGGCCTCCATCCGCCTCCTTGCCGACAGCGTGGTCCAGAACGAGGGCATGGACCCGGCTACCGTGCGGGAATTCGTGACCGATATCGGTAACGAGGCCCAGCGGCTCCAGCGCACCACGGAAAAGCTGCTGGACCTGTCCCGCCTGGACGACGAGGTGCAGATAGTGCCGGAGCCTGTGGACGTAAAGCAGGTCTCGGTAGACGCTCTCGTGCTGCTGCGCCCCCTGGCGGCTGAGCGGCATGTGCGCATAAAATGCGAGTTGGAGGAGGGCTGCGTGGTGATGGCCACCGGGGATGATGTTTTCCACATCATCTTCAACCTGGTGGAGAACGCCATAAAATACAATCTGCCCGAGGGCAGCGTGATCCTCAGGCTCAGCTCAGAGCCGGACAGCATCCGCATAGCGGTGGAGGACACCGGCATAGGCATACCCGAGGAGGACAGATTCAACATTTTTTCCCGGTTTTACCGGGTGGACAAGGCCCGCTCCCGAGAGGCCGGGGGCAGCGGACTTGGCCTCAGCATCGTCCACGACGCGGTTCAGGCCCATGGCGGCAGCATTGCCGTGGGGCAGAACAAACCAAGGGGCTCCCGTTTTATCGTGAGCTTCCCAAAACCAACACCGGAGGAGACAGGAATATGAACAGCATTGCCAAGATCCAGGAAAAACTCTGCGAAAAGGGCCTGGACGCCCTTTTGATAAGGGACGAGAAAAACCAGCGCTACGCCTGCGGCTTCCCCTTCAGCGACGGCAGCGTGCTCGTGAGCCGTAAAGGGGCCTGGATAATCACCGACTCCCGCTATATCGAGGCGGCGGAGAAGGCCGCCCCCGCCGGGGTGAAGGTGCTTATGTTCGACAGGGAGCACAGCCAGAACTCCCTTATAAGCGCCGCCCTCAGGGAGGCCGGGGCCGAGAGCCTCGGAGCCGAGGAGGGAAAGCTGAGCCACCGGGATTTTCTGGCCCTGGAAAAGGCCCTGGGCCTCAGCCTCAGCCCCGCCCAGGAAATATTTGACGCTCTCCGCCAGGCGAAGACGGAGGAGGAGATCGCCGCCATAACTGAGGCCCAGCGGATAAGCGAGCGGGCCCTGGAGCAGGTGCTCCACATCATAAAGCCCGGCATGAGCGAGAGCGAGCTCGCGGCGGAACTGGTGTACCACATGCTTAAAGAGGGGAGCGAGGGCAATTCCTTTGATCCCATCGTCGTCACCGGGTCCAAGACCAGCCTGCCCCACGGCGTGCCCGGGGACCAGCTCATCCAGGAGGGGGATTTTGTCACCATGGACTTTGGCAGCCTGAAAAGGGGCTACTGCTCTGATATGACCCGCACTGTAGCCGTGGGCAGGGCCAGCCAGGAGATGAAGAACGTGTATTCCGTGGTGCTGGAGGCCCAGCTTGCGGGTATCGCCGCCGCCCGGGCCGGCGTTCCAGGCCGCGAGGTCGACGGAGCGGGCAGGGCCGTGATAGAAAAGGCCGGCTTTGGCCAATACTTCGGCCACGGCTTCGGCCACAGCCTGGGTCTGGATATCCACGAGGCGCCCAACGCCAACCCCTCCGGAGACAGCCCCCTGCCCGCCGGCGCCGTGATAAGCGCCGAGCCCGGTATCTATCTTCCCGGCCGCTTCGGCGTCCGCATAGAAGACATCCTCGTCATCCGCGAAGCCGGAGCCCAGGTGATAACCCAGGCCCCCAAAGAACTGACGATCCTTTGACCCGCCAGCGCGAGACACGAGGTGCCCAGCCCCGCATTGCGATCCCTCCGTCACGGATCGCGCCGCGCCACCTACCTTGCATAAAGGGAGGTGGCGCGGCGCGGTCGTACAGCGCACATTGAGCGGGGGCTCTTTTGCTGTGTTTTGCTGACAAGCTGCGGATCATTCCGGCAGAGTGTACTGAGACAGCCGCTCATCCGGGTCCTCATATTCGGCTTCCGGCTCGATCACGAGTTTGTTTTCCAGCTCAAGCATTTTAAAGCATATCATCAGCCTGAGTCTCACGTCCGGGTCGTCAAGGTCAAGCTCAAGGGCGTCCTGGATCTTTTGAAGGCGGTATATTATGCTGTTCCTGTGCATGTGGCCCCGTTTGGCTGTGAGAGAGATGTTGCGCTCGGTCATCAGGTAATGGTACAGAATGCTGAGATTGCTGCTGCCCGTGCCTTTATCGTCCAGAAGCTTATCCAGGTACCGTATGCTGAAATCGCTGAAGGCGAATTTCCCGGTGTAAAATTGAAGCATGTCATAGAGATAATATTTGGAATAATGATACACCCTCTCCTCCGGGCGAAGGCGGAGGCCGATGAGCAGCGCGCTGTTGGCCTGGTCATAGGCCATCCTCAGCTTGTCCAGCCCTGGGAAAGGAAGGCTAACGCCAAGGTGCGCCCCGTTCTGCTCGATCAGCTCAAGCATTTCATCCCAATGCTCCTGAAAGACGAGCTGATCTGCCACAGTGCCGCCGTGCCAATCCTGGAGCAGTATAAGTACCTTGTCCTTATACTGAAACGCGCCGTAGTTGGGAACGTTTCCCCAGGCCCGAAGCTGCAAGGTCAGATGGGAGCTGTTTATGCTGTTCCCGTTTTCAAACTCCGCACAGCCCAGACGGAAATCGGCATGTTCCGGCAGATGGAGCCAGGCGGCCCGATCGCTTATCATTTCGGGGCTGATATCCCCCTCTTGCAGCAGATCCGCTATCATTTGCTGCTGCTTGGGGACGCTGTGGCTGTAAAAGTCTGTATCCTTGAAAAAATCATCCAGATTTTCGGTGAAGCAGCGAAAAAGCTCCTGCTCCTCCATGCTTGGCATCCTGCCCGGGAAATAGCAGCCCGCGAAAGAGAAAAACATGTTGTTTGAATGATAGGAACGCAGGATGACCGGGTCGCCGCAGATGTTTGGCGGGGAAGACAAGATCGGGCGGAGAAAGCGGTCCCCGGCTTTGAAATAGCCGTACTGGGCCATTTTTTGCAGAGAGGCCTTGTCATAATAGCCCTGTTGCAGCAGCCTGTCCACATAGCTGTTGCCCGTGTCGCCGTCTTTGGAGGCTGTGACGATATTGTACGCCGAGTCTACCACCACGACAGTTGCCCCGGGAAGCATTTGCCTTACCACAGACATCATCGGCTCATAGCCGGAGCGGGAGCGCACAGCCAGCCGCATTTTATATTCCAGGGTGTTCATGCGTTCAAACAGGCTGAGCAGATGGTTGGTCACATCTCCAAGAGAATATTCGGCAGGATATATTATTCCGTTCCGACACTGGCTCAGGCGCGCCGCCTCCTCCGGGGAAGCCTGGAAAACAAAGCAGCATTCCCTGAGCTGCGCTTTGGGAATGCGGCGCAAGACCTTCAGTTCCGTGACATACAGGACGTCCCTGGGCAGGTCCCCGGTAAAATTGCGGGACAGAAGCTGCACCCTGGCAAATCTGTGATCTGCCCCGGTGGTGGGAAGCGCCGCCGCGCCGAAGCCCGCCAGACTTTCCACTATCAGCTCGGTAGAGAGGGTCATTTTTTTTCTCCTAAATCCAAATGAAAGCTTACGAATCGAATAATATGTCAAAACCACGCCTGGACGAGCTGTTTGCTTCGTCCAGGCATGGCGCTTTTAAAGGGGCCTGCTTTTTCAGCCCTCGAATTCGCTGAAGAGAGCGTCGTTGTCCTCGCCGATACGGCGGTGGCGCTCATAGAGGTCCTGAACGCCCTCGCTGTCGAAGAAGAGGGGCATCTGGGACAGATACACCTTTTTCCCGGAGGGATATGTATGCTCAGCCAGATATCCGTTCACAACGGCCTGTTCCAGCTCGACGCCGCTGTATTTATCCGCGAAGCCGGACAGCACGCAGCCGGGAAGGTCATATTCGTTGAACACGGCCTCTATCTCGTCGGAATTGAGCTTTGCGGCGTATTCCATGATTATCTGCACAAGCTCCCTGCGGTTCTGCGGGTCAAGAGCGGCGGCGCGGTTGTTGTATTTGGGATCATTCGCCACCTCTTCGGGCAGCCGCATGGCCTTCGCGTAGGCAGGCCAGAATTTATCGTACTCGTTCACAAAGGAGAAGATGAATCTGCCGTCCTTGCAGAGGTAGGCCTGGCCCATGGGGCCGGAATTGAACTGGTTGCGGGGCCACTCGTATCCATACTGGGTGCCGGTGGTCATGGGGCTCGTGACCCAGTTGCCGGTGCCATAGAGCGAGGCCATCACATAGTCGCCCTTCCCGGTGGTCTCGCGGCGGTGGAGCGCGGCCAGGGTGCCGGCAAAGAGCATTATGCCGGTGGAGAGGTCGCCCATGCCGGTCGGAGAGTAGGTGGGGGGACTATCCGGGTCCATGCGCAGGTCGGTAAGAAGGCCGTTTTTGCCAAAGAAGCATATGCCGTCTATGCCGGGCATGGAGCTCATGGGGCCCTCCCGGCCCCAGCCGGTGGCGTGGGCCATTATCAGCCGGGGATATTTGTCCTTAAGGCTGTCCCAGTCGAGACCAAGTTTTTTCAGCCCATTTTCCCTGGTGCTGGTGAGGAAAATATCGGCTTTGGCCAGCATTTTGTGGAACATTGCC
>DBGBEC010000117.1:0-2135 GCA_048477415.1 Candidatus Limivicinus sp.
ATATAAACCATTGGTTTGGTATGAAAAATGCAGTAATAAAAGTCGCGTTAAAACTGTAACGGCCCTGTCAGATCGGGCCGAAATATCTTTAAGAGGTGGTATTTTGAAAATCGCAGTCTGTTATAAGTGTGTTCCTTTTGACGAGTCCATACGCGTAAAAAAGGACAGGACCCTCGACTTGGAAAATATTACTTGGGAGATCGGCAAATACGATCTGAACGCCGCAGAGGCGGCTGTCCAGATCGCCGCCGCCTCCGGCGGGGAAGCTGTCGCCGTGTCCGCCAACGGAAAGGTCATCTCCGATTCCAAAATGAAAAAAAGCATACTCTCCCGGGGCCTCTCGGAGCTGTACGGCGTCCAGGACGAGAGCCTCTATGGGGCGGACAGCCTTACCACGGCAAAGACCCTCAAGGCCGCCGTTGAGAAGATAGGCGGCGTGGAGCTGGTCATATGCGGAGAGGGCTCGGGCGATATTTACGCCCAGCAGGTAGGAAACACTCTCGGCGCGCTTCTTGGCTGGAACACGGTGAACGCGGTGAAAAAGCTGGAGTATGCAGAGGGCGGCCTGCGCGTGCAGCGCAATGTGCCCGACGGGGTCGAGAGCCTGGAGCTTGCTCTTCCCGCCGTTATAAGCGTCACCGCCGACGCGAACGCCCCGCGCATCCCCGGCATGAAGGATATCCTTGGCGCGGGTAAAAAGCCCTCCACCGTCTGGTCTCTGGCGGATGTGGGCCTTGAGCCCGGCAGAGCCTATGAGACCGTGAGCATTCTCGCTCCCGAGCAGACCGACCGCAAAAAGATAATGATCGAGGGCGCTGATGAAGAAGCGGTCAGCACCCTTGCGGGATATATCAAAACCGCGCTCTGAAGAAAGGAAGGGGCCTGAAAATGAAAGCGAAAAAAATATTGGTCATCGCGGATAACGATTCTCAGATACAGGAGCTGGCCTCCGCAGCGGCAGAGCTGGGAGAGGAAGTGGTCCTGGTCTACGGCGGCGAGAGAGAGGCTGCCGCCGGAGCCGACAAAGCCTATTGGCTGGGGGAGCTTCGGAACGACTCTTTTATAAACTGCATTCCCCAGCTTATCAAGCTCGTGGCCGAAGAGAGCCCCTGCATAGTCCTGGCCTCCGGCTCCAGCAACGGCAGACTTGCGGCGGCTCATGTCGCCGTCGCGAACGACACCGCCGTCCTCAGCGACGCCTCCTCCCTGACCGTTGACGCAGAGGGCGTAACGGCCACCCGCATGGTGTATGGCGGCGCCGCGACCAGGACCGACAAGAGCTGCGCGGACCTTCATGTGGTGGTCCTCAGCGCCGGGGCCTTCCCTGTGACAGAGCTGGCGAAGACCGGGAACATCCAGGACGTCCCTGCCGCCGGCGGGTCTGTCCGCTTTATTGAAAAGCAGGCCAAGACCGGCAAGACCATCAACCTTGGCCTGGCAAAACGGGTCGTGGCGGTGGGCAGAGGCCTGCCCTCTGAAGAGCTGATGGTCCCCGTCAGGGAGCTGGCCGATATCCTGGACGCCGGGATCGGCTGCACAAGGCCCGTGGCGGAGGATAATCACTGGCTGCCCAAAGAGACCTACATCGGCGTCTCCGGCGTTATGATGAAGCCGGATCTCTATCTGGGTCTTGGTATCTCCGGCCAGGTCCACCACATGGTCGGCATCAACACGGCCAAGACCCTTATAGCCATCAACAAGGACAAGAACGCCCCCATATTCGCCCAGTGCGACTATGGCCTGGTGGCGGATGTGGCCGAGGTCCTGCCGAAGCTTTTAGAAAAGCTGAAGTGAGGGAGGTAGAATAATGAGTAGCGGAATAAAAGAACTTATATCCCGGATAGGGGAGAAGATAGGAGAAGAGAAGCTCCAGACCGGCGAGATGATAGGAGCGGACTACAGGCATGACGAGTATGTCGGCTTGGAAGGTGAGCCGGAGGCGGTGGTGGAGGCCGGGAGCACGGAGGAGGTCGCGGCGGTGCTGCGGCTGTGCCATGAGGCTGGGGTGCCAGTCACCGTCCGCGGTGCGGGCACCGGCCAGGCCGGGGGCTCCGTGCCCGTGAATGGGGGCGTGGTCCTGTCCCTTCGTGGGATGAACAGGATCTTGGGCTATGACGAGGGGGCAAGGACCCTGA
>DBGBEC010000118.1:0-3045 GCA_048477415.1 Candidatus Limivicinus sp.
ACGGAAGAACAGACTTAGCCAGCGAGGCCCGGGAGCTCTGGCGGCAGAGCGCGGGGGAAAACACCGCCCTGCCCGGAGTGCGGGCGCGGGAGGAGCGGCTGAAGGGCCAGGCGGTAACGGCGGTGGAGATACTGGACGAGAGGGGCGAGAAGGCCCTGGGAAAGGGCCGGGGGAAATACTTCACCCTGGCGCTGGAGCCGCATTTTGAGCGCGGTGCCCAAAGCTTCCCCCAGGCGGCGGAGGCCATCGGGGAGCTCATAGGCCGCTGCGGCGGACTGCGCCCCGGGGGAAAGTATCTGATCGCCGCCCTGGGAAACCCGGACGTGACTCCCGACGCCCTGGGTCCCCTGGCCGCCTCCTCCATCATCGTCACACGGCACCTTAAAGAGCAGTCTCCGGAGGAGTTCGCCGCTTTCGGCTCCACCGCGCTGTGCCGCACCGGGGTCCTGGGCACCACGGGCCTTGAGAGCGCCGTGCAGCTAAAGCTCCTCTGCCGGGAGCTCCGGCCCGACCTGGTGATCGCCGTGGACGCCCTTGCCGGGGCCGACGGGGAACGGCTATGCCGGAGCATTCAGATATCCTCCGGCGGCGTGGCCCCCGGCTCGGGCGTGGGCAATGACCGGGCGGAGCTGAACGAGAGGAGCCTCGGCGTCCCGGTAACGGCCATCGGTATGCCCACGGTCATAGACGCGGCCCTGCTGGGCGGCGGCACAGACCTGAAGGCCATGTTCGTGACCCCCAGATATATAGACAGCTCCGTCCGCTCCGCCGCCCGCCTGATAGCCTACGGCATAAACCTCGCCCTCCACCCCGGCCTCTCCCTGGCGGATATAGACATGCTGATAGGCTGAGCCCCGCCTGACTTTAGTTTAAAGACCAGCAGGCGGCGTCAGAAGAAACGGACTGCATTCCGCTTGCGGCGCTGCCCCAAGCTGCATATCCGTCGGCTCCTTCTTCCTTATTCAAATCAAACCCGCTTCGCTGGGCTTTGATTTGGGAATGCGGGGGAATCCTTGGCTCCCTCGGGGAGGGAGGCTATGGGCGAAGCCTTCCTTGTGTAAAGGAAAGCGCCCGGGAACCATGTTCCGGGCGCTTCGTGATTTAGAGGATGGCGTTTATCTCGGCCTCGATCTTTCTGGCTATGTCTTCGGGCACGATCTTCTTGCTCACGACCAGATCAAAGACCTCGCCGCAGGATTTTTTGCCGACGAGCTTTATGGGGTATTTCATGAGATTGGGAGCATTTGCCTGGATGATGGCCTTCGCCTGGGGGTTGTCAAAGCACTGCTTCACCGTGAGACTTCTGAAATCCATGTTCATTCTCCTTCAATTATGTTATTTCCGTGGATTGAGGGCACTTGCCCTCCGGCGCTTGACTATATTTTATCATATCAGGCGGGAAGCGTCAATCCCGGCTGTGCGGTTAAAGATCAGTAATTTCCACAGGATGACTTTACAAAAGAGCCGGACTGTCATCAGCTTGTCAAAAAAGCCCCGGAGCCCATGGCGTTTCGCCCGCTTGCCCCTTGGCCCTCCTCGGTCATGAGCCCAGGCTCTTGAGCAGGGCCTCGGCGCAGCGCATGCCGTCGATGGCGGCGGAGGCGATACCCCCGGCGTAGCCTGCCCCTTCGCCGCAGGGATAGAGCCCGGCGACGTCGGAGGAGAGGTCCCGGCCGCGCAGGATGCGCACCGGGGAGGAGGAGCGGGTCTCGGGCCCTGTCAGCACAGCCTCCGGGCTGTCGAAGCCGGGGAGCTTTTTCCCCAGCTCCGGCAGGGCCCTCTCCAAGACAGAGCATATGCCCGGGGGCAGCAGCTTATGCATGTCGCCCCAGAGCACACCGGGCTCATAACTGGGCATGACGGCTCCGGGGCCACGGCTCTCCCGCCGGGCCAGGAAATCCCCCGCAAGCTGGGCCGGGGCCCGATAGTCGCCGCCGCCCCAGGCGAAGGCGGCCCGCTCCAGCTCACGCTGCCAGTACATGCCGGCCAGGACCCCTTCACCCGGGAAGTCCTCGGCCTTAAGACCCACAAGGAGGGCGGAGTTTGCGTTCAGCCCGTCCCGTTGTGAATAGCTCATGCCGTTTGTCACCAGGCCCCCCTCTTCCGAGGCGGCGGCAATGACCTGGCCCCCCGGGCACATGCAGAAGGTATAGGCGCTGCCTCCGCCGGGCAGATGTATGCTCAGGCCATAGTCCGCCGGGGGCAGCTCCCCCCGCTCCCGGCCGTATTGGGCCCGGTCGATGTCTTTTTGCAGGTGCTCTATCCGCAGACCCATGGAAAAGGGCTTCCGCTCCATGGGCACGCCCTGGCCGCGAAGACTTTCAAAGCTGTCCCTGGCGGAGTGACCGAGGGCCAGGATGAGCCGGGAGCAGCGAAGCTCCCCCTCCTCCCCGCCGGAGCAAAAGCGCAGGCCTTTGACTGCCCCGCCTTCTATGATGAGCTCGCGGAACTTTGTGCCGAAGAGGATCTGTCCGCCCAGGGCCTGGATGTGCCGCCGGATATTCTGCACCACATCTATAAGTATGTCCGTGCCTATATGGGGCTTGGCGTCCCATATTATCTCCTCCGGAGCGCCGTGAAGGGCGAATTGGCGGAGCATCCAGCCCATGCGGGGGTCTTTTATGCCGGTGTTCAGTTTCCCGTCGGAAAAGGTCCCGGCGCCGCCCTCGCCGAACTGGACGTTGCACTCCGCGTCCAGGGGTCCCCCGGCCCGAAAGGCGTCCACAGCTGCCTTCCGGCTTTGGGCGTCCCGGCCACGCTCCAGCACGATGGGTCTGGCCCCGGCCATTGCCAGCACCAGGGCGGCGAACATCCCCGCCGGGCCGAAGCCCACCACCACCGGCGGCTCTCCGGGCAGCTCCGCCCTGGGTATGATATATTCGGGCTCGGCGTATATGGCGGCGTCTCTGGTCCCGGCCAGCAGCCTCCCCTCGTCCCCCCGAAAGCGGAAAACGGCGGAACAGACATAGTGGATGTCGCCTTTCTTCCGGCAGTCCAGAGAGCGCCGGCTCAGCTTTATAAATTCAAGCCTCCCCGCCCCTACTC
>DBGBEC010000119.1:0-1750 GCA_048477415.1 Candidatus Limivicinus sp.
TGTCCAGACCTCCGACGCCTGCGTGCTGCCAAAGGGCACCGGCTATATCACCGACCTGGGCATGACCGGGCCCGTAAACTCTGTCCTGGGAGTAGAGCCGGAGCAGAGCATCGGCAAGTTCATGGGGGACCCGCCCCGGCGCTACGAGTCTGCCAGGGGCCCGGCAAAGCTGGAGGGCTGCGTTTTCGAGATAGATAGCGAGACAGGCCGCTGCCTGTCCGCGGAGGGGATAAGACTGACATGAGCACTGTAAAAATGATCCACGCGGCGGATCTGCACCTGGATTCGCCTTTCGAGGGCCTGCCCGCGGGCAAGGCCGCCCTGCGCCGGGGCGAGCAGCGGGAGCTGCTCTCCACTCTTGCAGAGCTGTGCCGGAGCGAGGGGGCCGAGCTGCTGCTGCTCAGCGGCGACCTGCTGGACAGCGACAATACATACTTCGAGACCGGGGAGCAGCTTGTAAAGGCTTTGGGCGAGATGGGGGTCCCCGTTTTCATCGCCCCGGGGAACCACGACTTCTACTCCCCGCGCTCACCCTATGCGCGGCTGAAGCTGCCGGAAAATGTGCGGGTATTCACAGAGAACGGGATACGCATGGAGGAGCTGCCGGAGCTCAAAGTGAGAGTATACGGAGCGGCCTTCACCGAGAGCAGAAGCGGTCCCCTGCTGGAGAACTTCCGGGCCGAGCGGAAAGAGGGCTTTCTCAATCTTCTCTGCATCCACGGCGAGGTGGGCGTGAGAGAGTCGCTGTATGACCCGATAAGCCTTGAGGAGCTTGAAAACAGCGGCATGGACTATGTGGCACTGGGCCATATCCACAGGGCCAGCGGCCTTTTGAAGGCCGGAAGCACCTGGTATTCCTGGCCAGGCTGCCCCGAGGGCCGGGGCTTTGACGAGACCGGCGAGAAAACAGTGAACGTGATAGAGCTGGAGGAGGGGGAGTGCAGGCTCCGCCAGGTCTCCATTGCCGGCCGCCGCTATGAGATACTCAAGGCGGACGTGACCGGCTCAGACCCTCTTCTGGCCATACACACCCAGCTCCCGGACGACACTGTAAAAGACGTCTACCGCATAATCCTCAGCGGCGAGACCGACGCCGCGCCGGATCTGCCCCGGCTCCAGGCCGGCCTTGCCGAGCTGTTTTTCGAGCTACAGCTCAGGGACGAGACCAGGCTACGCCGTGACATATGGGAATGCGCCGGCGAGGACAGCCTGCGGGGCCTGTTCCTGGCCCGGCTCCGGGCCAGATACGAGGCCGCCCGGGACAAAAGCGACAGGCTTGTGATAGAGCAGGCGGCCCGCTGGGGCCTTGCCGCCCTGGACAGGGGAGAGGAGGTAGCCGTCCATGAAGATAAATAAGCTGACGGCCTCCTTCGGGAAGCTGGAGAAAGAGAGCCTGAGCTTTCATGAGGGGCTGAACGTGATATACGCCCCGAACGAGAGCGGGAAATCCACCTGGTGCGCCTTCATACAGGCCATGCTCTACGGGATAGATTCCTCCGAGCGGGCAAAGGCCGGCTATCTGCCGGACAAGCTCCGCTATGCCCCCTGGTCCGGGGCACCCATGGAGGGGACCATGGAGCTGACGGCGGACCGCTGCAACATAAGCATAAGCCGGAGCACCCGGGCGAAAAGCGCCCCCATGCGCGAGTTTTCCGCCGTGTATACCGGCACGAGCACTCCGGTAGAGGGGCTCAACAGCTCCAACGCCGGAGAGCAGCTCACCGGCGTGTCAAAGGACGTCTTCCGCCGC
>DBGBEC010000120.1:0-2178 GCA_048477415.1 Candidatus Limivicinus sp.
TCGCCATGGAGTGCGCCTACGCCCCCTATAACTGGACCCAGAGCGACGACTCCAACGGGGCCGTGCCCATCTCCAACGTCCCCGGCTCCTATGCCAACGGTTACGACGTCATGATAGCCAAGAAGATCTGCGAGGCCAACAACTGGGAGCTTGAGGTCATCCAGTCCGACTGGGACTCTCTTGTACCCGGTGTCCAGACCGGCACCTTTGACGCGGTCATCGCCGGCCAGTCCATGACGGCTGAGCGCTCCGAGCAGGTCGATTTCGCCGGCCCCTACTTTTATGCCACCATCGTCTGCCTGACCAAGGCCGACAGCCCCTATGCCGGGGCCACCGGCCTTGCGGACCTCTCCGGCGGCACCTGCACCGCCCAGATAGCCACCATCTGGTATGACCAGTGCCTGCCCCAGATAGAGGGCGCCCAGGTCCAGACCGCCGCCGAGACCGCCCCCGCGATGCTCATGGCCCTTGAGACCGGCATGGTAGACTTCATCTGCACCGACATGCCCACCGCCCAGGGCGCCGTGGCCGCCTATTCCGACATGTGCATCCTCGACTTCTCCGGCACCGAGGGCGACTTCCAGTTCTCAGAAGAGGTCCGGGCAGAGAATGTCAACATCGGCATATCCCTCATGAAGGGCAACACCGCCCTCAAGGAGATGATAGACAGCGTGCTCTCCACCATGAGCGCCGACGATTTCAACCAGCTCATGGCCGAGGCCATTTCCGTCCAGCCCCTCAGCGAAGGCTGAGCGCTGAAGGAGTTTTTTTCCGGGGCGGGGGCCTGTGCTCTCCGCCCCGGATCCAGCTTTTGAAGGGAGCATTCAGATGGAAAAATTTGCGCAGCTTGCCGCTGATATAGAAAAGCTGCTTACGAAATATGGCTCGCTGTACCTCAACGGCATAGGCTCCACCATCGTGCTGGCCCTCGTGGCCACCGTGCTGGGCTGTATCATCGGCTTTGTCTGCGGCGTGCTGAACACCATACCCTGCTCAAAGACCGACCGGCCTGTTAAAAGGTTCTTCCTTGGCCTGGTGCGGGTGGTCGTGCGGGTGTATGTGGAGGTGTTCCGCGGTACTCCCATGGTGCTTCAGGCGGTCTTTCTGTATTACGGTCTGCCCTATTTCACCTCCAACGCGGTGAAGTTTGACAATATATGGACGGCGGCGATCCTTGTCGTATCCATAAACACCGGCGCCTATATGACAGAGTCTGTCAGGGGCGGCATAATCTCCATTGACCCGGGCCAGACCGAAGGGGCCAAGGCCATCGGCATGAACCATGTCCAGACCATGACCAGCGTTATCCTGCCCCAGGCTCTGCGGAATATAATGCCCCAGATAGGCAATAACTTCATCATCAACGTGAAGGACAGCTCCGTCATGTTCATCATCGGCTTTTCCGAGTTCTTCTCCGCCCACAGAGCCGCCGTTGGCGCGAGCTATCTTTACTTTCCCTCCGCTACGGTGGAGATGGTGGGATATCTGACGATGACACTTATCGCCTCGTTCATCCTCCGCTGGATAGAGCGTCGGCTGGAGGGCAGCGGCAGCTATGAGCTGGTTCAGGCGGACCCGCTCATAATGACCGCCGGGACCTACAAGCACCCGGACAGGGGCACGCCCTTCGACGAGCGTAACAAGGAATACGGGGAGGACACGCGGCAGGCCATGAAAAACCGGAACTACAGCTCAAGGGGGGAACGCTGAAATGGGAGAACTGATATTAAGCGTAAACCACCTGTCAAAGGCCTTTGGCAGCAACCAGGTGCTCAGAGACATTGACTTCTCCGTGGAAAAGGGGGATGTTATAAGCATCATAGGAGCCTCCGGCTCGGGGAAATCCACCCTGCTCCGCTGCATAAACCTGCTTGAGACCCCAAGCTCGGGCGAGATAATATACCGGGGCCAGAACGTCACCGGCAGGGGCGTGAACGCCGCGGCCTACAGGGCCCATGTGGGCATGGTCTTCCAGTCCTTTAACCTGTTCAACAACATGACCGTCCTGGAAAACTGCGTTGTAGGCCAGGTCAAGGTCCTGAAAAAGGACAAGGAAGAGGCCAGAAAGCACGCCATGTACTACCTTGAAAAGGTGGGCATGGCCCCATATATAAAGGCGAAGCCCCGCCAGATATCCGGCGGACAGAAACAGCGCGTGGCCATTGCGAGGGCCATGGC
>DBGBEC010000121.1:0-18160 GCA_048477415.1 Candidatus Limivicinus sp.
TAGCCCAAGTTCATGAAGTATCTGCTGTTTGGAAATACTGTTATTTCGCAGCAAAAGCCTGTAAATATCGTTTCTGTTGCGACGTTTGAGCTCAGCGCCAAGATTGTATTCTCCCAAAAAATCACCATCCCTTATCTCAACTGCGGTTATTATACATTTGCAAAATAGACATTTCAAGTTTTTATAAAGAATTTTATAAAATAATATTCAAATTTAAGCAGTCAGGACCTATGTAAAGAAAAATGGGATAAATCAACAAAAAAATACTTTATATTTGTTTAATTTTCTGAAAAAGTCTGTAAATTCAAAAAATATATTGATTAGGGTCAGGAATGTGCTATAATTCATTTATTAAATCCGTTTTATAAAACGGAAGAATAAATCATTCCTTAGTCGGATGAAAAAAGAATTTAAGGAGAACACAATGAAAAAATTGTTAGCGTTGATCCTTGCCCTGTGTATGGTATTTGTGCTGTGTGCATGCGGCAGCAAGGCTGAAACTGTTCCCGCCGATGATCCAGGCGCGGTGGAAAAGAAAAGCTCTGTGACCTACAGTGTATCTATGGATAACACCAGTTTTGACCCGATCCAGAGCCTTAGCATGGGCTGTCTGTACAATCTTCAGGTATTTGAATGCTTGGTCCGCGAAGAAACTGACGGAACTCTTTCTCCCGGGCTTGCCGAGAGCTGGGAGATCGCGCCGGACAAGCTCTCAGTCACATTTAAAATAAGAGAAGGCGTTAAATTCCATAATGGCGACGTTATGACTGCGGAAGATGTCGCCTTTTCTCTAAACAGAGCAATAGACGGCAGCCTTCTGGACTTTACGGTGTATCTTGACAAGGCGGAGGTAGTTGACGAGACCCATGTCCGGCTTGATCTTAAGAGCGTTTACTCCGATATTCTTAGTTCTCTTTCCGTTGTCAACATGGCTATCGTCAGCAAAAGCGCCGTTGAAGCTGCCGGCGAGGGCTTCGGTACTGCTCCTATAGGTACCGGCCCGTACATGCTTGACAGCTGGACCACCGGCAGCTCCATCGTGCTCAAGGCCTTCCCCGAATACTGGAGAGGCGAGGCGAATATCAAAGAGATCACATTTTTGGTCCAGCCTGACCCCAGCACCGGCGCAATTGCACTTGAAAACGGAGAGGTAGATGGACTTGGTGCAGTCCTTCCCGCGGATGTTGAACATCTCAGAGGCGTTGACGGCGTTACTGTTTATGATAAGAGCAGTGTCAGCACGACTACTATTTATCTCAACGCCGCAGGTGATTCTCCTGTGTCTGATGTCCGTGTTCGTCAGGCGATCGCGCTTTGCATTAACCGTGAGGATTACTGTGCGGCTGTTATGAACGGTTTTGGTGAGCCCGCTGCGACTATCGTGTCACCCAGTATGGCATATCACAACCCCGATATTGTGGCTCCTGAGGTGGATATTGAAAAGGCAAAAGAGCTTTTGGCTGAAGCTGGCTATGCCGATGGCCTCACCATAAAGTACGCTACGGTTGCCGAGGCTCCGGATCTTGTGAAGATAGGCAACATCCTCCAGGGGCAGCTTGCTCCTGCGGGAATTACCCTGGAAGTTGACGTCAAGGAATACTCCGCTTGGTTCAATGACGTCCAGACAAACCACGATTTTGACATAACTTGCGCCGCAACCACCACTAACGCCTCGACTACAGGCTCTGTTCTTGCAAATATTCTTGCCGAGGGCGCTGTCAACAACCTCGGCCTCTATTCCAACGCTGAAGTTACCGAGCTGCTGGCAAAGGCGAATGAGAGCTTCGAGGATGAAGTAAAGCAGGAATGCTATGACCGCATTAATGAGATCGTATTGGAGGAATACCCCATCATTCCTCTATACTCAGGTTTTGTTATGATCGCTGCCAATAGCAATATTCAGGGAGTTGTCTGCCCCGCTGTTAACTCTATGCATTTCTACGACTGGTCCTGGCAGGCATAAGCATTCCAACCGTGCTGCTCTGCTGCGGCAGAGCAGCACGCAGACTGTCAAAAAACTATAGGACAGAGTGAGACAATTGGCAAAGCGGGGGAGCTCGAGGGGGCCGCAGGCCCGCCTCGTGTTCCAATTCCCGCCAGCAATAAGCCTGATCAATCAGGCGTTTGCCTCGCAACGCGAGATTTTTTGTGATATAACGCTTTCACAAAAAATGTGGCGGATGCAGCTTGTCAAAAAAGGCTACCGGCCTTTTTTGACAAGCTGCGTGCTGCTCTGCTGCGGCAGAGCAGCACGGTTTTCGATTTTCCGCAGAAAGGTGATTTTAAATGTTCAAATACGTTATCAAACGGATCCTTCTGCTGATCCCGGTGCTGCTGGGCATATCCCTGCTGATATTTACTATTCTTGAGCTCTCTCCGGGCAATCCCGCAAGAATAATCCTTGGACAGAACGCCACTCAGGAAGCTGTTGATGCTCTGTATATAAAACTCGGCTTGGATCAGCCATTTTTCACGAGATTTTTTGATTACATTCTAAGTATTTTGCGCGGCGATATGGGGATATCATGGAGAAACTCTGCCTCTGTTGCGTCAGAAATTGCCCTGCGCATCAGGCCGACCGCCAATATAGCCTTTCTGGGTATTGCAATTGCGGTGGTCATTGGAATACCTCTTGGTATAATTTCCGCTGTCAAGCAGTACAGCGTGCTTGATGTGGCGGGCCAGGCTCTTGCCGTGATCTTGTCCGCCCTCCCGGGCTTCCTCGTAGGTATCGCGCTTATGCTATTCTTTGCTCTGCACCTTAAATGGTTCCCTGCGACTTTTCCGGCGACAGGAGCAGGCCTGAAAAACTATATTCTGCCGGCGCTCGCGGTCGCCGCCTCCGCGGTTGCGGGCATTATGAGGATGACCCGCTCTTCAATGCTCGAGGTCATCCGCCAGGACTATGTGCGTACCGCAAAAGCCAAAGGCGCTACGCGCTGGCAGACTATTATGAGACACTCCCTTCAGAACGCGCTTCTGCCTGTTGTGACACAGATCGGCATGTTTTTCGTTTCCCTGTTAGGAGGAGCCGTGATAATAGAACAGGTATTTGCCATTTCCGGTCTGGGAATGTACATAGTAAACTCTGTACGCTTCAAGGACACCCCGGCTGTGATGGGCAGCGTTTTGCTCATAGCGATCATAGCAGGCGTTATTAACCTGCTGGTAGATATGCTGTATGCCTATATTGATCCGCGAATCAAATCGCAGTACGCCAAGAACTCGAGGTGACGGCCATGGATAAGAAAAACAGAAAAAGAAGCAAGCTCGCTATAACATGGTTTCGCTTCAAAAAGAATAAAAGCGCAATGATAGGCCTTTCAATAATAGTGATCATACTTACGGCGACGATAGGAGTAAGCATTTTCGGGGATTATTCAAAGGCCGTTACAAATGATATTTCAAATATATTTCAGCCGCCAAGCAAAGAGCATATTTTCGGTACTGATTATCTGGGCCGTGATATTTTTTGGCGCACTTTGTTTGGAGCAAGGATAAGTCTGATATGTGGACTTGCCTCAGTGCTGCTTGCGATGCTGCTTGGAACTGCGGTAGGCGCGGTCAGCGGATATTACGGAAAATTCGTGGATATCATCCTTATGAGGCTTATGGATATTCTTATGGCCATCCCTTCGATACTTTTATGTATCGCCATTGTTGCGGCTATGGGAAGCAGTATCATAAACATCATAGCGGCGCTTGCGATCTCACTGATACCCGCTTTTGCAAGAATAGTCCGCTCCTCCATATTATCAATAAAATCCATGGACTATATTGAAGCTGCCCACGCTTATGGGGCCTCAAACTTACGTATCATTTTGAAACAGATCATTCCAAATGCCATGGCTCCGGTTATTGTACAGGCCACCCTGGCTGTGGGGCTTGCGATCTTGTCCATCGCCGGCCTGAGTTTTATTGGTCTGGGAGTCGCCCCCCCAACTCCTGAATGGGGTTATATGCTCTCAGAGGCACAGAGCGAGCTGCGCTATCACCCCTACCTCATAATTGCTCCGGGACTTGCGCTTATGCTTACCGTTATGGCCTTTAACCTTTTCGGAGACGGTCTGCGTGACGCCCTTGACCCAAAGCTAAAAAACTGAAGGATGGCATTATAATGGAAAAACTTCTTGAGATTAAAGATCTCTCAGTGGAGTATGAGACCGACGAAGCGAGAGTCTACGCTGTGGATGCCCTGGAGCTTAGCATAGGCCGTGGTGAGACCTTGGGCCTCGTGGGAGAGACTGGAGCAGGGAAGTCCACAACGGCCCTAAGCGTTATGCGTCTTCTGCCGGACAAAATAGGGATCATCCAAAACGGCAGCATTATTCTCGACGGAATGGACATCACAAAGGCCAGCGAAGCAGACATGCGGGCAATACGGGGCAATACTGTTTCCATGATCTTTCAGGACCCCATGTCCAGCCTTAACCCTGTAATTACCGTAGGTAAGCAGATATATGAGGTCCTTAAGCTCCACAATACCGATAAAAAAAGCAAAAAAGAGCTTGAGGCCCAGGTTGACAGCATGCTTGATATGGTTGGCATACCCGCTGAGCGAAAGCACGATTATCCGCACCAGTTCTCCGGCGGTATGAAGCAGCGTGTTGTTATCGCTATTGCCCTGGCCTGTCAGCCCAAGCTGCTTCTGGCAGACGAACCGACTACCGCCCTGGATGTGACGATCCAGGCCCAGGTACTTGCGCTTATTGCGGGGCTTAAGGAAAAGCTAAACACATCTATGCTGCTCATCACCCATGATCTTGGAGTCGTGGCACAGACCTGTGACAAAGTTTGTGTTATGTACGCGGGTCAGATAGTGGAGTCTGGTACGGTTGAACATATTTTTGAAGGCAGTGCGCACCACCCTTATACGACAGGACTATTTGGCGCTATTCCCGATATGGCGGGAGACGCAAAACGGCTCAGGCCTATAGACGGACTGATGCCGGACCCCACTGTAAAGCTGCCTGGCTGCCGTTTTGCAGATCGCTGTCCCAAAAGTGCGGAGATATGCCATAACGTAGCTCCGGAGAATTATGAGCTTGGCTCCGGTCACTGCATCAGATGCCACTATATGAAAGATGTAAAGGAGGATTGATCCATGGATACTCCTCTTATTGAAACAAAGGACCTGAAAAAATACTTTAAAACGCCGAGTGGTATGCTCCACGCTGTGGACGGGGTGGATCTTGTAATACCCAGGGGCAGGACACTGGGAGTCGTTGGGGAATCCGGCTGCGGCAAATCGACGCTCGGCAGGAGCATACTGCGGCTTCTTGAACCCAGCTCAGGACAGGTGCTTTACAAAGGCGAGAATATTCTTGAATACGACAAAAAGGAAATGAAGCGCCTAAAAAGATCAATGCAGCTCATTTTTCAAGACCCATACTCTTCTCTTGACCCCAGGCTAAGCGTAAGGGACCTGATCGCTGAGCCACTGAAGGTGACAAAGATCTGCGGCAGCAACGCCGGAGTATATGACAGAGTAGATATGCTTATGCAGACTGTAGGGCTGGACATGCGTTTTGCAAACAGCTACCCCCACGAGCTTGACGGCGGCAGAAGACAGCGGGTGGGAATAGCAAGAGCCCTTGCGACTGATCCTGAGTTTATTGTGTGTGATGAACCTGTTTCAGCTTTGGACGTATCCATACAGGCGCAGATACTGAACCTTCTTATGGATTTTCAGGAGGAGAAGGGGCTTACATATATGTTCATCACCCACGATCTGAGCGTCGTTAAGTACATCAGCAATGAAATAGCGGTCATGTATCTTGGCCAGTGCGTTGAGCGCAGCGGCTCAAGGGAGCTTTTTAACGAGCCTCTGCACCCCTATACCCAGGGATTGCTGGAATCTATACCGGTCCCAAGCCTTAAGAGCCGCATGGTAAGGCGCGGGATAATGAGCGGTGAGCTGACAAGCCCAATAGAGCCAAAGCCCGGCTGCCGCTTTGCTCCCCGCTGCCCACATGCCAGCAAGGCTTGCACAGGACGTAATATTCCATTGAAGGAAGTAAAGCCCGGGCATTTTGCTGCATGCAGTCTTTATGAATAACTAAGGAGGGGATGCAATCATATGAAAGCAGCAGTATATCATGGTCCTCACGACCTCAGGGTGGAAAATATTCCCATGTCGGAGCCCGGAGAGGCCCAGGTCCGCATTAAGGTCATGGCCTGCGGTGTATGCGGTACAGATATCCACATATATGAAGGGGCGAAAGGTGCGGCCGACTGCACTCCGCCTACCGTGCTGGGGCATGAGTTCGCCGGCGTGATAGAGAAACTGGGTCCCGGAGTTGTGGGATGGAAGGTAGGGGACCGCGTAGCCATAGACCCCAACAGGACCTGCGGGAGCTGTAAATGGTGCCTTGACGGGAAAGCGCATTTCTGCGAAAATATGATAGGTACCGGAACTACAAGCGACGGTGGCTTCGCTGAATACTGTGTGGTACATACTCAGCAGCTCAATCGCCTCAGCAGCTCACTTAGCTTTGAAGAGGGGGCTATGGCGGAGCCAGTCTCATGCTGCCTGCATGGCATGGAGCTTACCGATGTACATCAGGGTGACAATGTGCTGATAATTGGCGGCGGCGCGATCGGCCAGATCATGCTGCGCCTCTGCAAGCTTGCCGGAGCTGCGGAACTGGCGCTTGTAGATCATCACGAAAATAAACGTAAAATGGCAATGAAAAGCGGAGCTACATTCACTGCGGCAAGCGCAGATGAGCTGGCAGAAGCATTCCCTGGTGGCTTTGATAAGGTCATCGAATGCGTAGGCAGCGTTGGAGCGATCGAGGAAGCGCTGGCCCTGTGCGGCAAAAAGGCAACGCTTATGATTTTCGGCCTTACCGCGCCTGACGAGACTGTGGCGATCAAGCCATATGATATATTTGCAAAAGAGATAAGCATAAAGGCCTCGTTTATAAATCCCTATACCATAGGCAGGGCTGTCAATCTTCTTAATTCCGGCAGACTGAAGCTTGACGACCTTATAAGTACCCGGCTCCCTTTGAAAGACGCAGCCACGGTGTTTACAGACAGGGAAATGTTCAAACGGGGAAAAGTTGTGGTAGTTTCGGAATAACGGGAGGTAATTTATGACTGCTGCTGAGATCAAAAAAATCGTTGCCGAGGGAAACGGATGGTTTGGCATATCCGAACAGGATGCTTTGGCCTTTGCCCACAGCACCACCATGGCAGAGGAGTATCAGCCCTGTGCGGCATGTGCGGAAGACCCCGACGCGGCGAAGGGGAGCATCGTTCCCGGCGACATGGTGAGCGGGATATATCCTGGCTCCAGGCATCATTACAACGTGTATGTTCCTGCGGACTATAACGGAGAAAATGAGTACCCATTGACGGTCTTTCTTGATGGCAGCCTCTATATGGCAGCTCCGGTCAGCGCGTGCAATGTGTTGGATAACCTTATTTCCGCAGGAAAGATCCCTGCCATGCTGGCTGTGTTTCTTGACGCCGGTGATAATGGAGACGGTATGCCCATATATGGCGGCGCTTTTTACGGCGATCAAAGCAATAGAAGCAGAGAATATGATTCCATAGATGACCTTTTTGCAAGATTTCTGGACGAAGAACTGCTTCCCCTGGCTCTTGCCGGGTATAATGTTTCCGCCGATCCCGACAAACGCTGCATAATAGGCATGAGCTCTGGCGGAAATGCCGCGTTCAATGTGGTCTGGCACCATACGCATTCCTTCCGCAAATGCATTACCCATGTTGGAAGCTTTGTTGATATCCGCGGAGGGCATAATAATGCATACCGTATCAGGGAAAGCCCCAAGAAACCTATACGGATCTGGATCCAGGACGGCGAGAACGACCTTAACATAGTATACGGCAACTGGGCCCTTGGCGCAAAGACTATGGCTTCTGCTTTGGAATACAAGGGCTATGATTATAGGTTTACTTTCGGAAACGGAGCGCATAGCTTCTGCCATGCCAGCGCCATAATAGATGAGCAGCTCATTTGGGTATGGCGAGATTGACGCGTATTATGCCCAAAGCTCATAAACCACCTAAAACGAGCTCCCGCAGCCACTGAGACTGCGGGAGCTTCGCTTTTTTCTCAGAAAGCTATTGACAAGGACATATGAATGAGTTATCATATGAATAGATATTCATATGAACGGAGGTGCAAGTGATGGCCCATGACCACGAGGCCATATTGGAGCGGGTGCGGGGAGAGCTGCCACGGGATGAGCTTATCTGCGATCTGGCAGACCTTTACAAGCTTTTCGGCGACGGTACCAGGATGAAGATATTGTTCTCGCTGCTGGAGTCGGAGATGTGCGTCTGCGCCATAGCGGAGCTTTTGGGCATGACCCAGTCGGCCATTTCCCACCAGCTCAGGATCCTGAAGGACGCGAATCTGGTTGGCAGGCGCCGGGAGGGGAAGACTATATTCTACTTCCTGTCTGACGACCATGTGAGGACCATGATCGCCCAGGGCTTTGAACATCTTATTGAGGAAAGGAAAGAGGAAAATGAAGAAAGTGTTTAAGATCGAGGATATCGACTGCGCCAACTGCGCCCGGAAGATAGAGGACAGCATAAAGGCCATAGAGGGGGTGGAGCGGGCCTCGCTGAATTTCATGGCCCAGAAGCTCACCATAGAGGCGGAGGAGGCCCTGTTTGACGAGATAATGAAAAAAGCCCTCAAGGCGGCAAAAAGGGTAGAGCCGGACTGCCGCATAGTTATGTGAGGGGCGGATATGAGCCGGAAGCAGAAAAAAATGCTGTGGCGGATCGTCGCCGCGGCGGGACTTAGTTTGGCGGCATGGCTCATGCCGGAGGGGGCTTTGGGGCTGGGCCTCTTCCTGGCGGCATACCTTGTTATTGGCTGGGATGTGCTCTGGTCCGCACTGAGGAACATCCTTCGCGGCCAGGTCTTTGACGAGCAGTTTCTAATGTCCATCGCCACCATAGGGGCCCTTGCCCTGGGAGAATACCCGGAGGCGGCGGGGGTCATGCTCTTTTATCAGCTTGGCGAGCTTTTTCAGAGCATTGCCGTGGGCAGAAGCAGAAGATCCATCGCCGCCCTTATGGATATACGGCCCGACAGCGCCCTGGTGCTGAGAAACGGGGCGGAAGAGCTGGTCTCCCCAGAAGAGGTGGAGGTGGGCGAGATCATCCTCATAAAGCCCGGGGATAAGATCCCGCTGGACGGCGTTGTAACAGAGGGGCGCAGCACGGTGAATACCGCCGCCCTCACGGGGGAGAGCCTGCCGGTGGACTGCCAGGAGGGCAGCCGGGTGATAAGCGGCTCGATAAATCTCAGCGGGCTCATAAAGGTGAGGACCGAGAGCCGTTTTGAGGAGAGCACCGTGTCTAAGATCCTGGAGCTTGTGGAAAACGCATCGGAGAAAAAGGCCCGGGTGGAAAATTTCATCACCCGCTTCGCCAGATACTACACGCCCTGCGTGGTGCTGGGCGCCCTGCTCCTGGCCCTTGTACCGCCCCTGTTTTTCGCGCAGGGCTGGGAGATGTGGATAGAGCGGGCCCTGATCTTCCTGATGGTCTCCTGTCCCTGCGCACTGGTGGTGTCGGTGCCCATGTCCTTTTTCGGGGGCATTGGCGGCGCCTCCCGCCAGGGCATCCTGATAAAGGGCGCGGGCTATATGGAGCAGCTTGCCCGGGTAAAGACCGTCGTTTTCGACAAGACCGGCACCCTGACCAAGGGCAGCTTCACGGTGGAGGCCGTCCACCCGGAGAGTATAAGCGAGCAGCAGCTTTTAGATATCGCCGCGGCGGCGGAGAGCTATTCCGCCCACCCGGTGGCCGAGTCTATTATCCAGGCCCAGGGCGGCCATATAGACAAGACCCGCCTGGGACCGGTGGAGGAGCTGGCCGGCAAGGGCATAAAGGCCCAACTGGACGGGGAAAGCTATTATGTGGGCAACGGCGCACTTATGGGCTCCGTTGGGGCCGATTGGCATGAATGCCATCTAACGGGTACTGTCGTTCATGTGTCCAGGGGCGGGGAATATCTGGGTCACATCGTCATAAACGACAGCCTCAAGCCCGATTCCGGGAAGGCTGTGGCCATGCTCAAGGAGCTGGGGGTGAAAAATACCGTAATGCTCAGCGGCGACAGGCGGCAGGTGGCCGAGGACGTGGGCAGAAAGCTGGGCCTGGACCAGGTCTATGCCCAGCTCCTGCCCGGGGAAAAGGTGGAGAAGGTGGAGGAGCTCCTGCCCGGAGGCACCCTGGCCTTCGTGGGCGATGGTATAAACGACGCCCCGGTCCTCACCCGGGCGGATGTGGGCATCGCCATGGGCGCTCTGGGCAGCGACGCCGCTATAGAATCCGCGGATGTGGTGCTCATGGACGACAAGCCCTCCAAACTGCCCCTGGCGATAAAAATATCCCGCCGGACCATGAACATAGTCCGGCAGAATATAGTCTTTTCCTTGGCGGTAAAAGGTGTTATACTTGTCCTTGGCGCCTGCGGTATCGCCAACATGTGGACGGCCATATTCGGCGACGTGGGGGTAATGGTGCTTGCCGTGCTCAATTCCATGCGGGCCATGATAAAGAGCCCGGAAGGGAATTGAACAGCGGCCGGGCACTGCCGCGGAAAGTCTTATAAATAGATTCATAAAAAGAGAAGGTGTTTTATTTTGCTGCGTCTTGAGCATGTGGGCTGGAGCGCACCGGACGGGAAGCCGGTGCTGAAAAATGTGAATCTGAGCGTACCAAAGGGAAAACTGGTGGTCATAACCGGTCCCAACGGCGGGGGAAAGACCACCCTGGCGAAGCTGATAGCCGGTATCGAGGCGCCGGACGCCGGGCGTATCTTCCTGGACGGGGAGGATATAACCGGGCTCGACGTGACCGAGAGGGCCAGAAAGGGACTGAGCTTTGCATTCCAGCAGCCGGTGCGTTTTAAAGGGATAAGCGTGCGCCAGCTCGTAGAGACGGCCGCCGGGGGCAACCTGGACGAAGCACAGCTCTGCGGCGTTCTGGGCAGCGTGGGGCTCTGTGCCAAGGACTATATCGACCGGGAGGTCAACTCCACCCTCTCCGGCGGAGAGATAAAGCGCATAGAGATAGCCACCGTCCTCGCCAGGAACACCAAGCTCTCTGTGTTTGACGAGCCGGAGGCCGGAATAGACCTGTGGAGCTTTAAAAACCTTATCGAGGCGTTTCAGCGCATGCATGGCCAGCAGAAAAATACTCTTATAATAATCTCGCACCAGGAGCGTATACTCCGCATTGCCGACGAGATAATCCTCCTCTCCGACGGCTCGGTCCAGGCCAGCGGACCCAGGGAGGAAATGCTCCGCGTGCTGCGGCTTAAAAACGAGCAGCCCTGTTTCAGAAGGGAGGCGGTCTGCAATGAATGAGATAAGCAGGCAGATCCTTGAAAAAATAGCGGGCTTCACCGGCAAGTTTGAAGGGGCCTATAATATCCGGGAGGATGGCGGCTGCGCCGGAAGACAGTCCAGCGAAAACGTCCGCATAGAGAATAAGGCCGACAAGCCGGGGCTTGAGATACATGTGGCCCCCGGTACAAGGGGCGAGTCTGTGTTCATACCGGCCTGCGTTACCCACGGTGATGTGGATGACCTGGTGTATAACGATTTTTATATCGGCCAGGGGGCGGAGGTCACGATAGTGGCCGGCTGCGGCGTCCATACCGAGACTGGGGAGCCCGCCCGGCACAACGGCATACACCGCTTCTTCCTGGAAAAGGGCTCGAAGGTCCGCTACGAGGAGAAGCATATCGGCAGCGGAAAGGGCACGGGGCTGAAGAGCATAGACCCGGTGACGGAGGTATACATCGGGGAGGAGGCCAGCCTTGAGATGGACACCTCACAGATAGGCGGCGTTGACCGGACCCTGCGCAAGACCAGCGCCTGGATAGAGCGGGGCGGAAAACTGCTCGTCCATGAGCGGCTTTTGACCGAGAAGGGGCAGACCGCCGACACTGAGTTCATGGTGGAACTGAAGGGCGAGGATTCGGGGGCGGATATCATCTCCCGCTCCGTTGCCCGGGACAGCTCACGGCAGAACTATGTCTCCACCATAATCGGCAGCGCCCCATGCAGCGGCCATTCCGAGTGCGACGCCATAATCGACGGCAGCGCCACGGTGGACGCCTCCCCCAGGCTCTATGCCCGGCACACTGACGCGGCCCTCATCCACGAGGCCGCCATTGGTAAGATCGCCGGTGAGCAGATACTTAAGCTGCGCACCCTGGGCCTCACCGAGGAAGAGGCCGAGGCCAGAATAATCCAGGGCTTTTTGAGCTGAGATCGAAAAGCTGATATCAAAACAAGGCCGCCGGAGCCCAAAGGGCTCCGGCGGCCACAGCTTGTCAGAAATGGCCGATGGCCTTTTTTGACAAGCTATGCTATATCTTCACGCTGACACCGTTGAGCTCCAGGCCCTCGTCGGCGGAGATGAGGAGATATTTCTTGCCATCGAGCACCCGGGTCTGGACAAGATAGCCGAACTGGGGGTCAAGGCTTATTTTTACCTGGGGGGTGGAGATCTCAAGCTTTTTGCTGTCGGTGAGGTTGCCGGGGCGGATAAGAGCCTCCTGTCCGAACTGCTCCCGGCATTTGCCGCAGAAGCTCTCGGCCTCCTCGGGGCTCACGCCGCTGTTTTCCAGGATATCCCCAAGCTCCGCAGGGGAGAGGGTGAGCGGCTCCGGGTCCCGGCTCTCCCTGTGGGCGCTTATCCTCTCGCTGAGCTGCTCATGGACGGCCTGTACCACCTCGAAGCGGCAGTCGTTCTCCAGGCTGTCGCTGAGTATCTGGCCGAAGGTCTCCCGCTGCTGGCCCGGGGCCATGGGCGGCTGGACCCGGAACAGCCCGTCTATAAGCTCCTGGTGCAGCTCGTTGGTGTTCTTCGAGTAGAACAGGACGCTGTAGATATTCGCGCAGCGATCGTCAAAACAGGGAAACATGAAGCCCAGCTCCGGCGGCGAGACTATCTGGTTCACCGGAGAGCTGTGAAAACGCTGCTCCTCCGGCACATAACCCAGCTCCGGCCGGCCGCTCTTCACGGGGCACACGCAGCAGAGGAAGTATTTGAACACATCCCCCCGGTCCTCCCGCTCCCCGTCCCTGGCCCTGTGGGGCACGTCATAGGCGTCAAAGCCCAGAAGAATGAGATAGTTGGAGTCCTCCATATTCAGCGAATCGATGATCCGCCGGTAAAAGCTCTCTCTCAGCTCCTCATCCTTCAGCTCGCTTTTGCGCAGCTCGGACAGGAGCCGGTGCTCCTCGCTGTCTATCACCTGCTTTGTGGAGAATCCAATGTCCAGCAGGTTTTTGCCCAGGGCCCCGGACAGGGTCTTTTTCAGCAGAGCCAGGTATTTCTCTGCCTCCTCCCGGCTCAAAAGACCCAGAGACTCGTCTATGTAGGATATGATCTCCCCGGCCCCGTTCACATAGCAGCCATAGATATGCTGTATACAGCTCCGCTCGGGCTTGAGCCGGCGGCGTATTTCGTTGAGTTCTTTTTGATTCATATGCTTTCGCTCCGTTCCGCCCGCTTCAGCGGGCAGCTTATTATGACATGAAGCTGCCCTTTTGTCTACGGGATAAACCGCGAATCAGAGCTTTGTTTCAATAAATTTACATAATTTGGTTTACATAATTTAACCGATGCGGAGCACATCCCCAACATAGATGAGCTGGGGGTCCGCTATATCGTTCAGCCTTACCAGCTCCTCCACGCTCAGTCCGCAGCGCTGTGAGATGGACCAAAGGCAGTCCCCCGGTGAGACGGTGTATTCCGGGGCTTTTTCCGCCCCTGGGATATAAAGAAGCTGGCCGATATATATAAGATCCACATCCGCTATGCCGTTTCTTTCGGCGATGGCCTCCACGCTGACCCCGTACATGCGCGAGATCGCGGCGAGAGTCTGGCATTTTTCCACCACATGGGTCCTGCCGCCGGGCTGGGGCTCCGGTTCCGGCTGGGGCTCGATGAGCACGCTGTCGGTGAATTTGTCCAGGTCCACATCCACGGCTATGCCGGGTACCCGGCCTTCACTGGAATACTGAAAGCCGCTCCAGCCCTGCCAGTAGTCCTTTTCTATTATGGGCTCCTCCGGGCCGTACTCCGCCGCCCAAAGGGGGTATTTACCGAAGCTCTCGTCCCAGATACTGTCGGCGGCATAGGCGTCGGTGTATAAAAGGGGAGCATATCCGGTCAGGCTTTCAAGCTCCTCCATGAAGGCCCGGCCGATGGCGTTCACCGCGGAGACAGACAGGCCGGAAAAATCTTCAAAATCCATGGCCGGCCGGCAGTCGTAGCCGCTGCCCTCGATAAGCCCGGCAAAGAAGCGGGCCTGCTCCCGGGCCTGACTCTCGTCCTTCGCGGTAACATAGAGGTAAAAGCCGAAGTGGAGCCCCGCCTCCTTTGCCCCGGCGGCGTTTCGCTGGAAGTATGGGTCCTGGTAGTCCGCCCCCTGGCCTGCGCGGATATATATTAGGCTTTTCCCGGCGGATCTGAGTTCTTCAAAGTCTATCTCCCCCTGATAGGCGCTCACATCCAGCCCCTGATAGACCCTGTCGGAATCCGGCCCCAGGGCCATGGCCTCCGCCGGTGACAGCAGGAGCAGGGCAAGACAAAAGCCCGCAAGCAGCCGCTTGAACATATAAGCAGCCCTCCCTTCCTGTGCATTCTATGCGCGGGGAAAGGGAAAACAGGCATGTACATGAAAATTTGGGCGGAGAAAACCCCTGTGACAAAGGTCTGGACCTTTATCACAGGGGTTTCGATGTTCTGCGTCAGCCGAGACGGATCTTGTCCCTGGTGATATCTTTCAGGCTGGCCGCGCCGCACATGGTCATGGTGGACTTGAGCTCGCCCACTATCTTGTCCATGTACACCTTGAAGCCCTCGGCCCCGCCGCCGTAGATCATGGGGATGAGGGGGCGGCCTATGAGCACCGCATCGGCGCCCAGAGCCAGGGCCCGGAACACGTCCACGCCGGAGCGGATCCCGCCGTCCACGATGATGACGGTCTTGCCCTTCACCGCGTCGGCTATCTCGGGCAGGACCTCCGCCGTGGAGGGCACGCCGCCCTGGACACGGCCGCCGTGGTTTGAGACCACGATGCCGTCTGCCCCGGCCTCAACGGCCTTCAGGGCCCCGGCGGCGGTCATGATCCCCTTGACGATGAAGGGCATTTTGGCATAGCCGATCAGCTCCCGCAGCTCCTCCACAGACTTGCTGCCGGCATTGGGGTTCATGGCCTTCAGGAAGGGCAGGCCTGCTCCGTCCACGTCCATGGCGGCGGCAAATATGCCCTTTCCGTTCAGCACATCTAACTTTTCAAAGACGGCCTCCTTGTTCCAGGGCTTTATGGTGGGCACGCCCATTCCGCCCAGGGCCTCCATATCGGCCGCGGCGCTCTTCATGATGTCGGGGTCCACCCCGTCGCCGGTGAGGGCCATCACGCCGTAGTCACAGGCGGCCTTTATGAGGATGGAGTTATACTCCTGGTCCTTGTACTTGGGACCGTAGTGCATGTCTATAGCGCCGAGAGGGGCGGCGAATATCGGGGCGCTGAAGTCATGGCCGAAGAGCCGGAAGGACACATCGGGCTCGGTGTTGGGGCAGAGAGTGTCCATGTTGACAAAAATCTCCTGCCATTTGTCAAAATTCCTGGCTGCGGCGTTGCCGGGATATTTGCAGCCGGGGCCGGGCATGGTGTTGCCGCAGGCTCTGCCGTTGCATACGGGACAGGCCTTGCAGTACGGGCCGACGCAGTCCTTCGCGGCGGCAAGGATCTCGTTGTAGTTCATGTTCACGCACTCCTTATAATGTATGTGTTTATGTATACGCAAATCGATAAAAGACCCGGGGCTATGCTCCCCGCTCCTAATTATGGAATATTTTTCACCTTATGTCAATACTTCAGCCATCTCCGGCTATGCCGCTGTTATCAAAGTCCGGTATGAGCTCGCCGGTGGCGGAGGAGGTCTCCTGCCAGTAGCCGTCTTCTATGCCGCGGCGGGCCATGTAGGCGATGAGCAGGCTGTTCTCCTCCGGACTCACCCTCCGCTGGAGCTCGGGCCAGGCCTCCATACCGGGCATGGGGGTGTACTGGCTCATCAGAGAGAAGAGCACGCTCCCCCTGGGAAACTCCTCCGCCGCGAAGTCTATCACGTCCATGGCGTTCAGCTCCTGACCGGGGAGGATAAGGTGCCGTATAAGCAGGCCCGACTGTAAAATGCCCTGGCTGTCCAGCCTGTATGGGCCCCGCTGCCGGTACATCTCCTTTATGGCGGCCATGGCCGCCTGGGGATAGTCCCCGGCGGCGGAGTATTTCAGCGCGAGCCCGCTCTTATAGTATTTAAAGTCCGGCATATATACCTGTACAAGCCCCTCCAGGAGCCGCAGGCTCTCCACGCTCTCATAGCCGGAGCTGTTCCAAACCACGGGGATCCCTAACTCCAGGCCGGAGAGGGCCTGGGCCACCGGGCGCACATAGTGGCCCGCCGTCACAAGGTTTATGTTGTGTACGCCCTGGTCCCTGAGCCTCAGCATGATCTCCCTCAGCCTCTCGACGGACACGGTGGTTCCCACACCGCCCCGGCTTATCTCCCTGTTCTGGCAGAAAACGCAGCGGAGGCTGCACCCGGTGAAAAATATGGCCCCGGAGCCCCTCACGCCGCTTATGCAGGGCTCCTCCCCAAAATGGGGGGCGGCCCGTATCACCGAGGGCAGGGAGGGGCTCCGGCAGAGCCCCTGTCCGCTGTTCTCGTCCCTGGCCGCGCCGCAGCGCCGGGGGCAGTCAGCACATATATATTTCATTCACAAAAGCCTCGAAAAATAGTCTTTGACAAATAATTGACGTATGCAAAATGCCAATAATCGCCTAATTAATATGCCTGATTATAACCTGTATTTGTTAAAAATGCAAGAAAACGTAAAAAACCTTAAAAAGTGCATGATTTTTCTGATTTTTGTGCTAAAATGTGAAGGAACTGGATAAAGTAATTGCGAATCACCGGCATGAAAGGAGCTGCGGGAGGGAGAAATGCTTGATATAGTTCTGCTTGAGCCGGAGATACCCCACAACACCGGTGCCATCGCCCGCACCTGCGCCGCCACCGGTGCCAGGCTCCACCTTATAAAGCCCCTGGGCTTCGACATTTCGGACAAAGCGGTGAAACGCTGCGGCCTGGACTACTGGCATTTGGTGGACATCTCCGTGTATGAGGATCTGGATGAATATTTCCGTAAGAACGGGGATGAAAGGCTTTTTCTGGCCACGACGAAGGCACCCAGGGATTATTCCCAGGCGGACTTCAGCCGGGGCGCCGCGCTGATGTTCGGCAAGGAGACGGCGGGGCTTCCCAAAGAGCTGAGGGACAGATATAAAGACCGCTGCCTGCGCATCCCGATGATAGACCAGGCCAGAAGCCTGAACCTCTCGAATTCCGCCGCCATACTGGCCTATGAGGCGCTGCGGCAGCAGGGTTTCCCCGGGCTGCTGAAGGCGGGCTCTATGGCCGCCGAGCTATGAAAAAAACGGCCTTCGCCGTTTTGACCGGCCCGTTTTGACCGGGGCCGGGATATATTGACCGACATTTATTATAGGAGGATAAGCATGAACTACAACAAAAAGACTGTTTATGATGTTGACGTGAAGGGCAAAAAGGTTCTGCTCCGCTGCGATTTCAACGTCCCCCAGGACAAGGAGACCGGCGAGATCACCAGCAGCAAGCGCATAATTGCCGCTATCCCCACCATTAAATATCTTCTGGATAAGGGGGCTGCCGTTATCGCCTGCTCCCACCTGGGCAAGCCCAAGGGCGAGTGGAAAACAAAGCTTACCCTGGCCCCCGTGGCAAAGCGCCTGGCGGAGCTTTTAGGCCAGGAGGTCATCTTCGCCGCCGACATTATCGGCGAGGACGCCCGGGCCAAGGCCGCCGCTCTCCAGCCCGGCCAGATAATGCTCCTTGAGAACCTCCGCTTCGATATCCGGGAGGAGAAGAACGGCGAGGACTTTGCCAAGGCCCTGGCCGACATGGCGGATATCTTTGTGTCAGACGCTTTCGGAACTGTCCATCGTGCCCACGCCTCCACCGCCGGCGTCGCCGCCTATCTTCCGGCCTACTCCGGCCTGCTGGTGGATAAGGAACTGTCCATCATGGGCAAGGCCCTGGAC
>DBGBEC010000122.1:0-4153 GCA_048477415.1 Candidatus Limivicinus sp.
ATTATCTCGGCATGTTCAGCGGTATCCAGTGGGCCATGATAGGGGCCGTGCCCTTTCTGCTGCTGTATAACGGTCGGCGGGGCAGGGGAATGAAATGGCTTTTCTATGTGTACTACCCGGTCCATACCTGGCTGATGGCCCTGGTCTGGACCCTGCTGAAATAAATAAAATTCTTCACAAGTATTGACTATGGAAAAAAGCGGATATATACTTTTCAGTATAAGACTGCGAGGAGGCTTGAAAAATGAAAGTAATAGTTGCCGAAAGCTATGCCGCCCAGTGCGCACAGGCGGCTGACCTTATCGAAGAGCTTGTTAGAGAAAAGCCGGACTGCCGTCTCGGCCTTGCCACCGGCTCCAGCCCCCTGGGTATCTACAGGGAGCTCATCCGCCGCTGCAAGGAGGAGGGGCTTGATTTTTCCCGCGTATGCTCCGTGAACCTGGACGAGTATGTCGGCCTTGGACCCGACCATGACCAGAGCTATCGCTACTTTATGGACAGCAATCTCTTTGACCATATCAACATCAAGCCCGAAAATACCTATGTGGCCAAGGGCACCGGCGATGTTGAGGAGAATCTGAGAGAGTTCCGGGAGCTCATCGCCGCCGGCGAGACTGAGCTTCAGCTCCTGGGCCTGGGCGCGGACGGGCACATAGCCTTTAACGAGCCGGGCGAGGTCCTTTGGGACCAGGCCCACCAGGAAAAACTCGACGAGAGCACCATCGACGCGAATTCCCGCTTCTTTGCCAGCCGCGATCTCGTGCCCCGCAGCGCCGTGACCATGGGCATAGGCGAGATAATGCGGGCCAAAAAGCTCCTGCTCATAATCAGCGGCGCGAACAAGGAAGAGGCCTCCAAGCGGCTGCTTATGAGCGGCGAGATAAGCACTTCCTGCCCCGTGACCCTCATAAAGCTCCATAGAGACGCCACTGTCTTCATAAGCCGCGAACTGGCCGAAGCCATTGGCTATACCGGCTGAACCCTGCCGATATATGAAAGGCCCCGAAAATCCATTCAGATTTTCGGGGCCTTTGTCATCCGCTCTTCAGGGAGAAATATTTTTTGCTCTCCCTTCCGATGAGCCCGGACATGAGCAGCAGCGCCAGAAAATTCGGCAGGGACATGAGCGCGTTTATGATATCCGCCGCTGCCCAGATAAAACCGGTTGACATAATGCTGCCAAAAAAGGTGCACAGGGAGAAGAGCAGCCGGTATGGTCCTCCGGCTCTGCCGCCGAAGACATATTCGGCGCAGCGTATCCCGAACACAGAGCAGCCTATCACCGTGGAAAAGGAGAAGAGGAACAGGGAGCCGGACATGAAAAGGGAAGAGGCCTTGCCCCCGAATACGCTGGTGAAGGCGGCCTGCAAGAGCTCCGGCCCGGGGGCGCTGCCCCAGGGAACGGGCACGCCGCTCGTCAGGATGGCCAGAGCGGTGGCGCTGCATATGACGATGGTGTCTGCGAACACCTCGAATATGCCCCAGAGCCCCTGTTCCGCCGGGCGGCTGTCGTCAGATGGGGCGTGGGCGATGGCGGCGAAGCCCAGGCCCGCCTCGTTTGAAAAGGCCCCACGGCGCACGCCCCAGTGCAGGGCCTCCTTCATTGTCAGGCCTCCTGCCGCCCCGAAAAGGGCTTCCGGGCGGAAAGCCCCCTCAATGACCGCCCCGAGACAGGCGGGCAGTCTATGGATATTTCGCAGTATGACAGTGAAGGTGATGAGCAAAAAGGCCAGGCTCATAAAGGGGACCAGCAGGCTTGTGACCCGGCCCACACGCTTTACGTCCCCCGCCAGTATCAGGGCCGACACAAGGGCCAGGATAAGCCCCGCGAAAAGCTTCAGCCGAAAGCTCTCATCCGGGGACAGGGGGACAAATTCCCCCACGGCGGCGGCAATGGCGGCCACGCTGCCGTTTATCTGGGACATGTTCCCCATGCTCAGCACCGACAGAGCGGCCAGGGCCGCGTACAATACGGCCAGCGGCCTCAGACCCAGGCCCTTTTCTATGTAATACATAGGGCCGCCGGAAAAGCTGCCGTCCCCATTTTTCACCCGAAAGCGCAGCCCCAGGAAGATCTCCCCGTATTTTATTATCATGCCCAGAAGGGCGGCGGCCCACAGCCAGAACAGGGCGCCGGGCCCGCCCATGGCGATGGCCTGGGAGGTGCCGATGATGTTCCCAGTGCCCACAGTGGCGGCCAGGGCGGTGCTTGCCGCCTCAAGAGGGCTGAGACCCGCCTTTGTCTTTCCTCCGGCGGAAAAAATACCGCCTACCGTGGCCCCCATGGCCCTTCCAAAACGGCGAAACTGCAAAGCGCCGCAGCGGAAACTGAGAATAAGGCCGCAGACAAGCAGGCAGGGCATGAAAATATAGCTCCAGATAAGTCTGTTCAGTTCTTCCATAAAATTAATACCTTAATTTTAATGAAAAGTACTTTAATTGAGGGTTACAATATGGTAACATGATGATGCCTCCCTGTGGGCATAGACAGGCCCGCTCTAAAGTATATGGAACCTATCTGTCGCAAATGCGTCACCATGATCTGAAAGGAATGATATTTTATGAAGATAAAAAAGACTGTCGCTCTGCTGCTGGCTCTGGTCATGTGCGCCTCACTGGGTACGGCGGCCTTTGCCGAGGAGGCGGGGGAGATCAATCAAAGCCGGGCGGTAATTGGCGCGGATCTCAGCCAGGAACAGACTGCCGCCGTGTACGAGCTCTTTGGCATCTCCCGGGGCGACGTTATCGAACTGAGCGTGAACAACGCCGAGGAACGTGAGTATCTGGAGGGCTATGTCTCTGAAAGCCTTATCGGAACAAGATCCATCTCCTGCGTGTATGTGGAGCTTCTGGGCGAGGGCTCCGGTATGGACGTGACCACCAGCAATATAAGCTGGTGTACGGGCGAGATGTATATGAGCGCCCTCGCCACCGCCGGCATAACCGACGCCCGGATAATCGTCGCCGCCCCCTTCGAGGTCAGCGGCACCGCCGCCCTCACCGGGGTGTACAAGGCCTATGAGGACATGACCGGCAAAAAGCTTGACGAGATAGCAAAGCTTGTCAGCACCCAGGAGCTCACCATAACCGGGGACCTGGCCAGCGAGATAGGCAGCATGGACTCCACCTCCATCGTGAACGACCTGAAGCTCATGCTGGACGAGACCCGGAACATGAGCGACGAGCAGATAAAAGAGCAGATAGTTCAGATAGCGGGCCGCTATAATGTGAGCCTTACGGATAAGCAGATATCCCAGCTTATAAGCCTCTGCCGCTCCCTTGAGGGGCTGGACGGCGAGGCCCTGAAGTCCCGGGTAGAGGATGTGCAGAACACGCTGCAAAAGGTGTCCGACGCGAAGACCCAGGTGGTGGGCTTCGTCCAGTCCGTGAAAAAAGTCGTGACCTCTGTCAAGAGCTTTTTTGAAAAGATCGGCGATATCATCGGTCTGTAAAATAAAACTGTATAAAATCACTTCTCAGGGAATAATACCGTCAGAGGACAAGTGGGAACAAGCCTGAGCAGGGCTGAAAGCGCGCTCAGGTAAAGACGACGTATTTCTCATGGAGGTGTTTTTATGCGCGAGCAAGACAGTGTAAGGCTGCTGCGGGAGTGTGGCTCCGGGGCGGAGATGGGGATATCATCCATCGACCAGGTCCTAAACCGCGTCAGCTCCGACGATTTTCGATCTCTCCTTTCCGACTGTAAAACAGAGCACGAGAAACTCCGCGGCCAGATCCAGGCCGAGCTCTGCCGCCGGGGAGACAGCGGCAAGGGCCCGGGAGCCCTCGCCAAGGGTATGTCCTGGCTGAAGACCCAGGCCAGCCTCGGGATCGACGATTCAGATCAGGCCGTAGCTGAGCTTATGACCGACGGCTGCAACATGGGGCTGAAGTCCCTGAACAGGTATCTGAACCAATACAGCGCCGCCGACCAGGCCTCGAGAAGCATGGCCCAAAGCCTGTGCGGCCTTGAGGAAAAGCTGCTGAAGGACATGCGCGGCTATCTGTGACCGGAAAGCTGTTGAAAATAAAAAGCTGCTGTAAAACGCGGTCTCGCGTTTTACAGCAGCTTTGAGGCTGTAGACAAAGCTATCGGAAGTGTATAGACTTGCATGGGGAGAGTGCAGAGAGGGGACGGGAGTCCCCTTTCTGC
>DBGBEC010000123.1:0-4081 GCA_048477415.1 Candidatus Limivicinus sp.
CATCCTTTATGGAGTAAGGGCCGAAGAAGACTACTTCGTTGATAGGCCGGCGGTGTAAGCACAGCAATGTGTTCAGCCTACCGGTACTAATAGCCCGAGGGCTTGACCTACAGTATCTTATGCAGGTTTTGTCCTTGCTCTTCTCCTCTGTTTAGTTTTCAGGGTACAATGCCTTGATATGGCCCGTTGGTCAAGTGGTCAAGACGGAGGCCTCTCACGCCTCAAACGGGAGTTCGACTCTCCCACGGGTCACCACATGCACCTTTAGCTCAGCTGGTAGAGCACCTGACTCTTAATCAGGGTGTCCAGGGTTCGAGTCCCTGAAGGTGTACCACGCCTGAGGGTGCTCATGGCGCCCTCAGGAAAGCCCTTGACAAAGGGAATTAAATATTGTAGTATTTGGTATGTTCCAAATGCAGTTGGTGTTTTTAACGGTGAGGGTCCACCTGTTCCCATTCCGAACACAGAAGTTAAGCTCACCAGTGCCGACAATACTTGTCTGGAGACGGACCGGGAAGATAGGTCGATGCCAACACAAAGGGTTTGGCACATTGTCAAACCCTTTGACTTTTGCCTCCTTAGCTCAACAGGTAGAGCATGCGGCTGTTAACCGCAGGGTCGTAGGTTCGAATCCTACAGGGGGCGCCATTGAACGGTATTGCCGCCACGATATCGTGGCGGCAGCCGCTTAAATGGACCGTTAGCTCAGTTGGTAGAGCAACCGGCTCATAACCGGTCGGTCCGGGGTTCGAGTCCCTGACGGTCCACCATCGTATACAGCGCGTCCTTGCGGCGCGTTTTATTATACGGGCAGGCTGAGGCCTCCCGGCACATAAAGGGGAATAGCTCAGTTGGTAGAGCGGCGGTCTCCAAAACCGTAGGCCGAGGGTTCGAAGCCTTCTTCCCCTGCCAGGAAAAGCACTTGCGAAAGCAGGTGCTTTTTTCTGCTTCCTGTTCTTGTATAAGCTGTGAAATATGTCCTTGTCCGCTGCCGGTAACGGGGCAGTGTAAAAAACAAAGTTGGGCTGGATGCTCATGCGAGCGATCTGCCCCAACTTTTTTCTATGCGCCTTGCCAATGGGCTTAAGCAAGCCGCCGCGCACATGACCTAAAGCCCCTATCCTCCTGGCGCTCCCGGTGATGGAGACGAGGGTGACTTATAGGTGCTTACCGTATGTGGTTTTCGATGTTTCCTCCTCCGGGGCACAGCAGAGGGCATGGGCGATCGGGGCGCTTAGAGTGGAGAGAAAGGCGTCTTTGGCTGTTTTATAGCAGCTTCGGCTTATGGGGATCTCAAGACCGGCGTCCAGGATGAAGCTGTTTGTGTTTATGCCCCGGATCGCGGCCGGATTCACATGATAGCTCTGGTGGCAACGGATGAAGCCCCGGCAGTCGGCGGAGCTCAGGATCTCCGCTGGTTTTGCGTTGGTCGTGTGCTGGCGGCCTGATCTGCATACAATGAAGGTTTTCTTCAGCCGGCGTTCAAGATACAGGACCTCGCTTAAGGGCAGCGTCATTATTGTTCCGCTTTCGCGGAAGCTTAGTCGCGCAGGGGCCACTTTGCCAGATATTGCCTTGCTTAGGGCAGGCCCGATACGCTCTTTTAGCTGCGACTTTATTATGAAGTAGCTGTGCCGGGTCTCGTATACATCGGTCGCGTAGGATAGGAAGGCGGTGAGGTATATTACTGCGCAGTCGGGGCAGAGCTGGTTTATCCGGGCTGCTACCTGTATGCCGCTGCTCTCGGGCAGAACTATATCCAGCAGAAGGATATCCGGCCTGTAGTCCAGGTTCTCTATGCTGCTTAAAAGCTGCTCTCCGTCGGAAAACAGCTCTATCTTCAGCCGGTATTCGAGGTCCAGACCCAGGATGATGTTGCTTGTCTGCTTCAGCTGTATTGGGTCATCGTCGCAGATAGCGATCTGTATCATTATAAGTCATCTCCGATTTTGAGTATAAGCTCGCTTTGGAATGTGCCATTCTCTTCCTCCTGCTTCAGACTGCCGTCGTACTTTTCCGCAAGCCCTGCCAGGACCCTTGTGCCCACGCCGCGGGGAAGCTCCGGGACGCGGCGGTTTTTTCTGGTTTTCCCGCCGCCGCTGCTGCTTGGATTTTCGGTGATGATAATGAGATAGCCCTTTGACTCGGCGCATTTTATTTTTATCACCGCGCCCTTAACGCCGGCGCAGGCTTCCACCGCGTTGTCCAGCAGATTGCCAAATGCCCTTATCAGGTCAACATTGGATATGCCAAGCCCGGCCCGCAGAGAGAGCTGGGCCCGTATCTCCAGGCCGATGGCCCGGGCGCTCTCGATACGACTGTGGAGGAAGGCGTCCACCACCGGGTTTGCACACAGGCCCAGGGTCGAATCCCAGGGCTGGGCGGAGAGCTCGGCAATATAGGCCGCGGCCTCGCCGCTGTGGCCCTCTTCAAGCATGCTTCGCATGGCGGTGATATGATTCGCAATATCGTGCCGCATGCGGCGAATATCCTCATACTGGGCGGTCAGGGCAGCATAATGGGCCTCCTGGGCCTCCATAAGCCCGGCAAAGCGCTGGTTTTCCGCGGCAAGCTGAGCCCGCTGCGTGAGCCGGGTTATGGCGATAAAAAGTCCCGCGTCAGCCAGCACGCAGGCCACGATAACGAGAAGAAAGACCGACATCCGCAGCTCGTCCTCAGCAAAACGCAGCGAGTCGAGCCAGCCGAACATCAGCACATTCTGGCTGAGAGGAAACAGCGCGAACAAAAGCCATTCTTTCGCACCCATATTGTAGCGTAAGCGGTTGAGGAAAAGATACAGCATAAAAAAGAGAAAGGCGGCAAGCACCAGATATATACCGTAAGACAAAGCTAACTCAGACCGGGGGATAATGGCGATATCCCCGGACAGCATCTCGGGCGGGAAATAGAGATTGACCCCGATCATCTCATTTGTGATGACGACCAACTGCACCATGGCGACGGTAAACAGCACCCGGTACCAGGCCTCTTTGAAGAGGAAAAGCGCGAAGAGGATCAGCGAGAAAATAGCACTTATCCACTTGAACACGGACATGAACGGGGTAACGGTGGTGAGATACATGTGGATAAAAAACCAAAGAAGCTCCACCGCATAGGTCACTGCCCTGTTGAAACGATGGGTGAGAGAGCAGTTCATGACCAAAAACCACATCAAGCAGTGAATGGCGTTAAACATCCACTCCAAAAGACTCAGACCAAAAATCGCTTATCCCCCCTCTTGTATTTTGTGCCCAATGGCTCGCCGCTCACGGGGCAGCCGCCATTGACGGCAGATTTTTATAGTTTCGCAAAGCGAAACAATAAAACCCAATATGATCCAGCGCGAGGATGGGCAGAACGACTGCTTCCAGGGAAAGCCCGCCACGGCGGCCCGACCTGCCAATTATGCCGAAAACCCTGCAAATTATGCCATGTTAGCTGAATAAACGAGAAAATGTGCTATTATTCCACATGGAAAGTAATTAGAGCATATACCAGATCCGCAGTTTTGTAAAGAGGAAGAGCATTTTTTGCTGAAATTGGGGAGAAAAGGCCTGCGGGAGAAAGCCGTTGGGCACCGGGACCGGGTGAAAGCGGAGGCGATACCCGTTTTTCCCGGGGGAACAGCGGCGGCAAAGCGCGCGAAGGGGGAAAAAGGTGAGCTACACAGGGGTGAGCTACAACATAGATATTGTGATGTGCATAGACGGAACAGAGAGCATGAGGCCGCTGCTGGACATGGTGAAAGCAAACGCGCTGCGCTTTCCTGAGGACGTCGCGAAAGCAGGGGAGTGTAGGGGGAAGCACATAGACGCCCTGCGGGTGAAGCTGATAGTTTTCAGGGATTATTTGGCCGATGGGGAAAATGCCATGCTTTTGTCCGACTTTCTCACTCTGCCGGAACAGTCGGCAGAATTTGAGCGGATGGTGAAAGGCATTGAAGCCAAGGGCGGCGGGGGCGGCCTGGAGGACGGCCTGGAGGCCCTGGGCTACGCGATAAAGTCCAGGTGGACGACCGGCGGCGCCAAGCGCCGCCACGTGATCGTTGTGTGGACCGATGCGGGGACCCACGATATAGGCT
>DBGBEC010000124.1:0-3478 GCA_048477415.1 Candidatus Limivicinus sp.
TTTGGCATTTTAGCAAAAAATAGACCCTTCATTTTGACAGTTCCAACAAAAAAGCTCCGCCGAGCCTTTTTTGAGCAAATTGGGCTTGAATATTTACAGCGTATATGTTAGTGTTAGAAATGTGACAAGCCCTGCGATGAATATTTGACCCAGGAGCGAAGCCGTACATACTATCGCGATGTTCAATAAGCGTGTTTCCGCAAATAAAACTTTAAGGAGGTCTCTTTTAGTGAAGGAGATTATGCTTGAGCTTGACAGACTGTCAAGCAGACGCCCTATGGAGATCCTGCGCAGCAAGAAGGCTGGCAAGAAAGTCGTTGAGTTTTTCGGCGACTATGTACCGGAACAGTGGCTTGTAGCGGCCGGCGTTGAGCCCTACCTCATATGCAGAGGCGGCGACGCGCAGCCTCCCGAGGCTACCCTGGACTACACCCTCCGTTTCATGAACCCCCTGGCCGCCACCATGGCCGGCGCGTACCTTATGAACCTTGACCCGGTGATGCCCATCGCCGACTGTGTGGCCGTGCAGCAGTCCGACTGCCATTACGGGCGCATGACCGAGGTGCTGGAAATGAAGGGCCTGCCCATCTACAAGATCGGCGTCCCCGCCGACAACGTCGTGGGCATCTCTCAGGACTACTACCGCAAGGAGCTCAGAGAGTTCCGCCAGAAGTTGGAAGAGATAGTTGGACACCCAGTCTCCGACGAGGACATCCGGGCCAACTACGCCAAGACCAACAGGATAAACGAGCTTCTGCGCAAGATAGACGCTCTGCGCAAGGCCCCCAACTCCCCCATCACCTTCAGCGACTTCATAAAGCTCAACCACTATACCCTTCGTCTGGACTACGACACGAGCATCGCGGCTTTGGAGAAGATACTCGCCAAGCTCGAGAACGCCCCCGGCGTTCACGCCGCCGACGCGCCCCGCATAGTCATCGTGGGCCGGGCCGTGGCTCTGGGCGACTACATGGTGCCCAGCATAATCGAGGCCTCCGGCGGCCAGATAGTCACCGAGATGCTGGACGAGGCCATCCGCCCCTTCAAGAACGACATATCCCTGGAGGAGGACGTGGCAGACGCTTACGTCAAGGCTCTCTATGTGGAGAAGAACCCCATCTCCATCTTCCAGCCCTCCTGGGACACCCGCTTTGAAACTCTCACCAAGCTTATTGACGACTATAAGGTAGACGCTATACTCTGGTATCAGTTGGCTTTCGATGAGATATACAACATGGAATACGGCGTACTGCGCAAGAAGCTTGAGGATCGCAATATCCCCGTGCTCAAGCTCGAGTCCTCTTACGAGTACTCCCGTGAGGCAATGGCTCCCCTGACCACCAGGCTCGAGAGCTTTGTTGAAAGCATAAAGGAGGCAAAATAATGGCAAGAGACATCAATCGCGAGCTGCTTGAGCTTGCAGCATTTGAGGGCGAAGAGCTGGAACAGTTCCTGCCCATATGGAAATACACCGCCGAGAAGCTGAAACTCACCGAGGATATCCTTATCTTCTCCGTCGATACCTACATTCCCCAGAACTGGGACATCAAGTATCTGGGCGTGCGCAAGATGATAGGCGCCTACCTGCGTGAGATCGCCGAGATAGTGGACACCCCCAACAAGAAGGAGAAGGGCGTAAAGATAATCTACGGCATACTCCCCGCCATCTCCAACTATTACTACGCCGCCAAGGAGGCGGGTGGAGACAATGTGTTCATAGGCTTCCCTGACCTGATGATGGTCAACGTGCTCAACTCCTTCTTCCACAGCGCCGCCCCCTTCCTGTCCGAGGCGGAAAAAGTGGGCCTGACCTATGGCTGCCGTCACTGCCCCCTGAACAAGATGCGCGTGGCCGCCTACATCACCGGCACCATCGCCGCCCCCGACCTCATCTGGAGCTGGGGCTTCAACTGCGACGAGGGCCCCAAGACCGACGAGTTCATCCAGGGCATCACCGGCAAGCAGTGGAACTATCACGTCTCCCGTGTTCCCCACGACACTCTCTTCACCGAGCGCGAGGACCTTCAGGAGGAGCGGGTACGCTTCATGTCCGAGCAGATGAAATTAGGCGTCAAGGCCATCGAAAAGGCCACCGGCCTGACCATCACCGACGAGCACATGGCCAACGCCAACAAGAAGGCCGGCTCCGTGGGCTTCAAGGCCGGCATGCTCACTCAGATGTGCACCACCGCCAATCCCCCCGTGCTGGGCGGCGAGGCCCTGACCATGCTCCAGCAGTGCCTGACCGTTCCCTTCAACACCGGCTTTAAGTACCTTGAGGAGGCCATCGACATCCTCATCAAGGAGATCCGCCAGGCCATAAAGAAGGGCGAAGGCGTCATGCCCAAGGATACCCCCACCGTCGGCTACTACAACCTGCCCTTCTGCGTTCCCTGGGTGGGCAAGTTCCTGCGTGACAACGGCGTTATCGGCACCTTCTCCCACGCTCTTACCCAGTCCAAGCTTGAGATGTCCCCCTCCGACTACCCCGATGACCCCTGGATGAGCGCAGCCCAGATGTGGTCCAGAAACGGCATGTGCCGCAGCATGATGGGCGAGGCAGAGTCCATGTGCGAGAAGATCGACATCTGCAAGCCCGACGGCATGTTCGTTGGCTTCTTCGACTTCGACCGCTGGCTGGGCGCTCACATGAAGATGCTCTCCAAGGTCGTGGAGGAGAAGACCGGCGTTCCCACCTATTACATCGAGGCCGACTTCTGGGATGACCGCGACTACAGCCCCGAGTCTCTCAAGACCCGTATCGAGTCCATATGCCAGATCATCCACACCCGCAAAGCCATGAAGGCGATGCAGGAAGACTGATCCCCAAGCAAAGTATGTCCGCCGGGCCTTCGCCCGGCGGATTTTTCAAGGAGTATGTTTATGTCAGAGACACGAAACAGCGCAGGCGCGCCCGGGCTCTCTTCTACCGGGAGCTTCAGGGGCGAGATGGAGCTGCTGGAACGGGATTACGAAAAACGTTTCCGCGATATCATGTCAGATCTGGAAAAGCTCAGCGAAACGGAGCTTGCTGAGGCGGACCAGCTAAAAGAGGGGCTGATCTCGGACAGGGAGCTCATCCGCGGCGCAATGGAATACTGCAAAAATACCATGGTGGAAATGGAAGCCAAGGTAAGGGCCGGGCTTTTGTCCCTGCTCGATGAAAAGGTCTGCGCCGATGTGGCGGAGGCGGAGCTGCTGATACTCAACAAGTTCACCCAGCTCCAGCGCTATAATTCCGCCTCCCTGGGGCGGGTCTTCGCCCTGGATCTGCCGGCCAGGGCCAAAAGCCTTGACAAAGACGCCGCCGCAGGGCTCAGGACGGTGATAGCCGGCCTTATGGAGTGCAGCCAGTTCGTATCGAACACCGTGCAGGACCTGGCCATCCGCGTAAAGGAGCGCAACAAGGTGATCACCCACCCCCTGGACGAGGATCACCCGGAATAACCCCGCTGTCCTGGCTCCGCCTCACAAAGGG
>DBGBEC010000125.1:0-11163 GCA_048477415.1 Candidatus Limivicinus sp.
GTGCAGGACTGTCTCGTCCTGGTCACAAACTGTTTTTCCACCCAGACCTCCTATGAGAACCAGACCAAGAAGGCGATAAACAACAGGTTCATACAGAGCGCCATGACCGAGTTTTTAAAGGCGCAGCTCCAGGTATATTTCATCGAGAACAAGCCCGAGGCAGACCGGGTGGCCGAGCAGGTGCTTGTGAACAAGCGCAGCCGGGAGACTGCTGAGCGGACAAGGCTGGGCATGAAGAAAAAGCTGTCCGGCAGCATCGACATAGCCAACCGGGTGCAGAAATTCGTTGACTGCCGCAGCCGGGACCCGGAGCGGCGGGAGATATACATCGTGGAGGGCGATTCTGCCCTGGGCGCCTGTAAGCTGTCCAGAGATTCAGAGTTTCAGGGCATAATGCCCGTCCGCGGCAAGATACTCAACTGTCTCAAGGCCGATTATGTCCGCATATTCAAAAGCGACGTTATCGTGGACCTGATGAAGGTCCTGGGCTGCGGCGTGGAGGTGCGGGACAAGCACACAAAGGACCTGTCAAACTTTGACCTGGCGAATCTACGCTGGAGCAAGGTCATAATCTGCACTGACGCGGATGTAGACGGCTTCCAGATAAGGACTCTTATCCTCACCATGCTCTACCGCCTGGTGCCCACCCTCATAAGAGAGGGCTATGTGTATATAGCCGAGTCCCCCCTGTACGAGATAGAGAGCCGGGGGAAGACCTATTTCGCCTATTCCGACAGGGAGAAGGCGGAGATAATGGAGAAGCTGAAGGGGGCCAAGGCCAGCATAAACCGGAGCAAGGGCCTGGGCGAGAACGACCCGGACATGATGTGGATGACCACCATGAACCCGGAGAGCCGCCGTCTCATAAAGGTAATGCCGGAGGACGCCCAGCGCATGTCCGAGGTCTTTGACATGCTGCTGGGAGACGACCTGGACGGACGCAAGAACCATATCGCGGAGTTTGGATATAAATATCTGGACATGGCGGATATCTCGTAAGGGGGACGGAGATGAAGGCAAAGTATAATAATACATTTGAGTATGGCAGGAAGATCGCAAAATACCTGGCCTTTTTCGCCCTGGGCGTCTGCGCGGCCAGCCTTCTGGCACCGGAGGGCAGCGCGGTGAAGGCCGTCCTGCTCGCGGCAGGCTTTGTGCTTTTGGCAGCGACCCTCGTGGTGATGTATAAGTTCTGCCGCTGCCCTTACTGCGGGAAGCGCATATTGACCGGCATACTCACGCTCAGCAACTGTCCCCGCTGCCGCAGAAGTCTTGTCAGCGGCAAGAAAGTCAAGAGGTAAATGGCGCAAATGGCAAAGAAAAAAGAAAGCGATAATAGTAAGAAGAAATACAATGATCCGAATGTGGTGGGGCTCAGAGCGGAGGTCCTTGAACAGCCAATAACCGAGACCCTTGAGACAAACTACATGCCTTATGCCATGAGCGTTATCGTCTCAAGGGCCATCCCGGAGATAGACGGCTTCAAGCCCTCCCACAGGAAGCTGCTGTATACCATGTTCAAAATGGGCCTGCTGACCGGCGGCCGCACCAAAAGCGCCAACATCGTGGGCCAGACCATGAAGCTCAACCCCCACGGCGACGCCGCCATATACGAGACCATGGTCCGCCTGTCTACCGGGTATCAGGCCCTGCTTATGCCCTTCGTGGACTCAAAGGGCAACTTCGGCAAGATATATTCCCGGGACATGTCCTATGCCGCCTCCAGGTATACCGAGGCCAAGCTCTCTCCCATATGCGGCGAGATATTCCGGGACATCGACCGGGACACCGTGGATCTCGTGGACAACTACGACGGCAGCATGAAAGAGCCCTCTCTTCTGCCCACAGCCTTTCCCAATGTCCTTGTGTCGGCAAATTCCGGCATTGCCGTGGGCATGGCCAGCCAGATATGCGGCTTTAACCTCAACGAGGTCTGCGAGACGGCTATATGCTTTTTGAAAGACGGCGGCCACGATATCATCTCCACCCTGCCCGCGCCGGATTTTCCCACCGGGGGCGAGATAATATATGACCGGGCGGAGATGGAAAGCATATACCGAAGCGGCCGGGGCAGCTTCAAGGTCCGGGCCAGGTGGCGCTTCCTTCAGAAGGAAAACATAATAGAGATATACGAGCTGCCATATACCACAAGCAGCGAGGCGGTCATCGACAAGGTGGCCGAGCTTATAAAATCCGGCAAGATACGGGAGATAAACGACATGCGCGACGAGACCGACCTGGGGGGTCTCCGCCTTGCCATCGACCTAAAGCGCGGGACAGACCCGGAAAAGCTCATGCAGAAGCTCTTCAAGCTTACCAGTCTTCAGGACAGCTTCCCCTGCAACTTCAATATCCTTGTGGCAGGCAGCCCCAAGGTCATGGGAGTCAGGGAGATACTTGAGGAGTGGACGGCCTGGCGGACGGAATGTGTGCGCCGCCGCGTGTTTTACGAGCTGAGCCGCAAGAAGGAAAAGCTCCATCTGCTCAAGGGTCTTGAGCGCATATTGCTGGACATTGACAAAGCCATAGAGATCATCCGCAATACCGAGCTTGAGGCGGAGGTGGTGCCGAATCTGATGATGGGCTTCGGCATAGACCAGATCCAGGCGGAATATGTGGCGGAGATAAGGCTGCGCAACATAAACAGGGAATACATCCTCAAACGCACATCGGAGACTGAGGAGCTGGAGCGGGATATTGAGGAGCTGGAGGGCGTTCTCAACGACCGCCGTCGGCTGAAAGCCATCATAATAGACGAACTCAGGCAGATAAATAAGAAATACCAGGTCCCAAGAAAGACCGGCCTCATCTATGCCGATCAGCTTCAGAGCTATGACGAGGCCGAGCAGATAGAAGACTACCCAGTCACCCTTTTCCTGTCCCGCGAGGGGTATTTCAAGAAGATCACCCCCCAGTCCCTGCGCATGAGCGGGGAGCAGAAATATAAAGAGGGTGACGGCCCCATGGAGAGCTTTGAATCCTCCAACCGGCGGGAGATACTCTTCCTCACCGACAGGCAGCAGATGTACAAGGCCCATGTCTACGATTTTGAGGATGTGAAGGCCTCGGCCCTGGGCCTTTACCTGCCTACAAAGCTGAGCATGGACGAGGGTGAAAGCGTCCTGGCGATGATAGACCCGGGGGAGTATAAAAAGCAGCTTCTCTTCATCTTTGAAAACGGCAAGGCTGCCAGGGTGGAGCTCTCAGCCTATGAGACCAAGACTAACCGGCGCCGGCTCATAAACGCCTATTCGGACAAGAGCCCCCTGAAGGCCGTCTTCCTCCTGGAGGAGGAGGCGGACATAGTATGCTATTCCAGCGACGACAGGGCCCTCGTGTTCAACAGCTCCCTGCTCCAGAGCAAAACGAGCCGCAGCGCCCAGGGCGTTGCCGTCATGAGCCTTAAGGCCCGCCGCAGCCTGAGCGGGGCGAGCTTCCTGAAGGATACCAGCGTCAAGAACCTTTCCCGCTACCGGGTCCGTTCCCTGCCGGCCGCGGGGGCGCTCCTGAAAACCGAGGACAGGGAAGAACAACAACTTTCATTGATCGAGGACTGATATGGGAAATAACAGCGTCAAGACCGACAACGGCTTTGTAAAGCGGCTCATACAATACCTGCTCATCGTGGCGGGCTGCGCCGTGTACGCCGTGGGCTTCCAGTTTTTCATGTATCCCAACTCCATCGTCTCCGGCGGCCTGGTGGGCGTGGTGATGATAATCGACCGCTTTATCGAGGTGCCTATAGGTCTTATGACCATAGTGTTCAACATCCCGCTGTTTATCATCGCCTGGAGGCATTTCGGCAAGGGCTTTCTCCTGGCCTCCCTGGCGGGCACGGCCATATCCTCTGCGTTTGTGGATATCCTCGCGCTGAGCGGGCTCACGCTGACGGATGACCCAATGCTGGCCAGTATAATCGGCGGCGTCATAAAGGGGGCCGGTCTGGGTATCATATACTATGTGGGCGCCACCACCGGCGGCGTAGATATCGTGGCGAAAATGCTGCGGCAGAAATATCCCCATCTGAACTTCGGGACCATTATCCTCATAATTGACGCCACCATAATCTGCGCCTATGCTCTTATCCTGGGCCGGTATGAGAGCGCGATGTACTCTGTTATCGCCATGTTCGTGGTCAGCAAGGTCATCGACCTTGCCCTTTATGGCATTGACAACTCCTCCATCTGCTATATAATCAGCGAAAACAGCGAGGCCCTGGCCAAAAACATCATTTCAGGGAACATCCACCGGGGCGTGACCATACTGGAAGGGGAGGGGGCCTACTCCCATAATAAAAAGCATGTGATAATGTGCGTTATAAAGCGCACCCAGATAGCGGAGCTGCGCCGGCTCATAAAGAGTCTGGACGAAAAGGCTTTTTTTGTGGTCACAGACGCGAAAAACGTTTTCGGCAACGGTTTTGAAAATATTTCAGAGGTAAGATAATGAAAAAACTGCTCCCTGCGCTCCTGCTTGGGGCAGCGCTAACGCTGTTTACCGGCTGCGGCAGTGTTTTTGACACGGAATACGTCTCCGTGAGCGACTATGTCCCCGCGGTCCAGGACGACGCGGCCGGCGACGGCAGGGTGACGGTCCGCAGCCTTGCCGAGCTGAAGCAGGCGATACACGCTCTTGTGGCCGCCGGCGAGACGGAGGGCAGCGTTTTCTTCGACGCGGATTATCAGGGCGAGGTGGCCGAGGATATGGCCGGTGCATGCTGGCAGGTCCGCTCCCAGGACGCCCTCTGCGCCTACTGCGTGGAGGATATCGCCTATGAGCTCAACAAGATAGTGGCCTATTACGAGGCCAAGATATCGATAAGCTACAGCGCGGCCCTGGGCAGCGCCGGGGAGATCGTCCAGATGGAGTATTCCGCCGGCATGGAGGAGGCGGTGAAAGCCGCCTTCCAGGCAGGGGATACAAAGCTCGTTGTGCTGATAGAGCACAGCGCCTACAGCGCGGAGAATATGGAGAGCATGATAAGCCGTATATACAGGAAATTCCCCGTATCCGCGCCGGAAGAGCCAAAAATAAGCGTCAATATGTTCAGCGGCACCGGGCTTCAGCGGCTGTATGAGATAAACATAAGCTATGGCATGACCGCGGCGGAGCTGCGGCTTCGCCAGGAGCGGATGGCGGAGCTGCAGCCCTTCCAGGGCCTTGAGCTCCAGACAATGACCGCGGCGGAAAAGGCCCTGGCCGCCTGCGGATATCTGGCGGAAAACTGCGTCTACACGGAAGAGGCCGACTATAAGGGGATCTACTCCGCCCTGGTGCAGGGCCAGGCGAACAGCGAGGGAATGGCCCTGGCCATGGTAGAGCTGTGCGCCAGGCTGGGGATAGACTGCCAGATAGTCTATGGACAGAAAAACTGGCAGGACTATTGCTGGAACATAGCGGAGGTCGAAGGGGCCTATTACCATATCGACCCCGGCGCCTGCGCCGCCGAGGGGCTTGAGAAGGGCTTTCTGCTGGACGACGAACACATGTGGGCCGAGCACCGTTGGGATGTGTCCGCCTACCCGGTCTGCCAGGGGCCTCTCAGCTATGAGGATTTGAGCTCCGGAGAGCAATAATTGAGTTTTGCTCTTGACAAGTCGGCAAAATGTGGTAAAATAACCCTTGCTGACGCGGGCATAGCTCATCCGGTAGAGCGCCACCTTGCCAAGGTGGAGGTAGCGAGTTCGAGCCTCGTTGCCCGCTCCATATAAGACCCTATTGCTCAGGCAATAGGGTCTTATGATATTGACGTGCCTGTGATGGAATTGGCAGACATGCGAGATTTAGGTGATGTCACCTCAGGGAAGATTTCTGAAATATGAATGACAACTTAGAACGATTGGCAGAAAGCGATTCTATTGAGCACTACGAAGGGACGGCTGGATATTTGCTGTTCACAACGCAGAGCGCGATCTTTCCGTTTGTCAAATTTGAAGAGCAGCTATCCGAGATAAATGACTATTGTCTCTATCTTCTTAGCTGCCTGAAAGCAAAGGTGAAGGAATTAGAGCCGTTCGCCATTGACAAAGATGATTGGGATGCTCCTAAGTCCTGGGAATATCATAAACTCTTGTCTTGGGAATTTCTTTATCAGGATATAAACAAGTGTACCCTTTTGTCCTTGTTGTTGGCTTTTTTTGAATCGACACTGAATGAGATCACAAACTGGTTTTCAGATGAAGCTGGGATGTCTGCAAAGTGGAAAAAGGTAAGAAACCCGAAAGTTTCCGACTATATCGTTCAGATAGGCAAATGCTGTAAGGCAGACCTGCTGCATGAGCTTTCAAACGAGCTGGCATACTATGATTCTATTCGCAAAATACGAAATCAGTTCGTACATAACGAATGGGAGCAGATCACAGACCGATATGAAAAGTTTGTACTTGCCGATGTGATTAATATGGTTTCCTGCGTAATTATGAAAGTCGAGCAAGCTGCTCTGTCCTCCGGACTGATCGGATGATCATTTGAACTAATTGATAAGAACAGATATTCCTGTTTTTATAAACGCGGGTCAAGCGTTATGCTCCGCCTCGGTCTCCCCATCGTGTAAAAATCAGAGGGGACTAAAAAATAGCGACAGGCTTCCCTGCCGCTCATATATTTGCGGGCGTGGTGGAATTGGTAGACTCGACGGATTTAGGTTCCGTTGCCTTAATGGTGTGCGGGTTCGAGTCCCGCCGCCCGCACCAGATAATGATAATCCGAACCCGTTCTTCCCCGTGGGAGATGGGTTCGGATTATTGCTTTTCTTCGATAAGTTTAAAGATACCCAATTCCGAAACGGTATTGTCAAGCGCCCGGAATCCAAGCCGAGAGGGCTGAGAAAGAAGAACCGGGTCGAATAACAAAAAAGAGAGGGGCGGGAGCATCGTGGTGTACGATACCCTTGCCCCTTGTGCGCCAGTTTAAGGTCGAAAGCATTTTCGTTCCGGATGAAAGGTAATGTCCAATTCAATTCCCTGTTTATGGTAAAGACACTGTCAAGCTTGTATGCTATGCTTTTCCTGAAAGGGGGACGGTAAAGTTGTATTAAAAATATAAAAGTATGTTTAGGTGTTCAGCCGGTTTTTACAGGTCATATAAATTGCACACCAGAGCGCCGATCCTGCAATGGATAGAATTGCTTTGTTTACAAGCCATACTCCGTTTATATCCCCGGCAAAGCGAATGAATAAATAAAAATATTCAAGCCCCGGTATTCGCAGTAAACTGCGGAGCAAAAGCATAGCCAGCCAAATTATGCCGCAGACAAGCGTTGCAATATGCTCTTGTGAGCAACGCAGTCCGATATATGCGCTTAGGGATGAAAGGAAAAATGAAGTTGGTAAGTATACCAGCACTAATTCACCTAAGGTCATTTCTCTTCGTATCAGAAATACGGCAACCATTGCAGCAACAGCCACAAGGCTGATCGTTCCCCAGATGGCAAAATAGCGGCTTGACACCCATTTGAACAACGATCTACTTTGTGAAGCGATCACATCGTAGTTATCATCCGCCCTTGTCTTGCCCCATTCTCCAACAGCGCTCGCGGCAAAGAACGGAAAGATAACTTCAAATCCCATACTGCCTAAATCAAGCAGCTCCCCGGCAGTAGCAGCGAGAAAAATAAGCGCGGCCGCAAAAGCAATAGAAATCAGAAATAAGCTGCTTCCGGCAATTTTTAACTCGTTTTTTAATTTCCGTATCATTCAGACCTCCAAAATCTTCGCTTTACAAAAAGCGATGCACAGGAGATCAGGCCACTGCCTAACAAAAACATAAGATTGGATATCACGCATCCCATATCGACCTGTGGCCATTTGGGATGCAGCCATATCAAACGGATCAAATCGCCAGCGGTGATCAAATAACAGGGCATAGCTTCAGCAGTTCCGACAAAAGAAGCATTGAAAACAAATAAAACCGCAGCGAGCAAATAGAACAGTCTAATATCAATTATGGCTGGGATGGCGATCGAGCAAAAACTGATAAAAACACTCACGGGCAGGGCCGAAACAACAAGTGTTTTCAAAAGCGGTACTACACAATCTGCTATACTGATCTCAAATGGGGCAGCACAACAGTAAACGGCAGTATTCAACATTAGAAAAATACAGATCATCGAAAAAGTATAAAGCAGTCCGCCAAGCAGCTTTCCGCATAAATACTGTCCTTTGCGTATAGGAGAAGCCATCATCAAGGGCTTAACGCCCCTCTTGTCATCAACAGATAAACGATCAGACAGTAAAAACATCAGCCCGAATACCATGATAAGAGCGTCAAGGCTCATTGTCCGGTAGATAAAATAAGCGGGTCGGTTCAGAAACTCAAGTCGCGCGAGGTTAGTTTCCGAAGGGAAATTATCCAATAAGGCGATCGCGGTTGCCACAATGAGAACTCCCCAGGCAGCGAGCCGCTTAAGCTGCATTTTGTACTCATAATGAACAATAGAAATGATTTTACGCATGGGCCTTTCCCCCCATGCAATAGACATAGGCGTCTTCCAACGTCGGGATAACCGGCGGGATATTTGTGAAACGCATATCTTCATCCATGATCCTTGCAAGAAGCCCGCGATTTTCGTAAGTGGTCGATAAGACGACAGCTTGTTTTTGAAGCTCAACGAGTTGTTCTTCCTGCTCTAATCGCAGCACCTTCACTTTACCCTCCACACGTTTCATCAGCTCTGACGATGTACCAGCATAGAATAAATGGCCTTTACGAAGTACCGCCAATTCCTCGCAGAGCTGATGAACGTCCTCCACAATGTGAGTAGAAAGCAGCACGGTTTTTCCGTCTTTCGCGAAACGGGACAAAACGCCTCGAAACCGTACCCGTTCCTCCGGGTCAAGGCCTGCCGTTGGCTCGTCGACTATAAGGATCTGCGGATCGCCTACAAGAGCCTGTGCGATCCCCACCCTGCGCTTCATACCACCAGAGAGCTGCCCGATCTTCCTTTTGGAAAACCCCAGCATTTCGACCTGTTCCAATACTTCTTTAACAGCATTTTTGTCACAGACGCCCTTTAGCTCTGCCATATAATTTACAAAATCAAACACAGACAGAGAGGGATACATCGCAAGCTCCTGTGGCAAGTATCCAATGTTTCTTCTAACTTGTTCCCCTTGTTTTTTCGTATCATAGCCACAAATACGAATTTTTCCGGCAGTTGGTTCAAGCACTGTTACAAGCGCTTTCATCAAAGTGGTCTTTCCCGCGCCATTGTGTCCCAGCAGGCCAAACACCCCGCTTCCCACTGTGAAACTGACGTCCTCAAGTGCGGCCACACCGTTTTTGTATCGTTTGGATAAGTGTTCGATCTCAATATTTTTCATATTAACGCCTCCATCAAACTACATTTGTAGATTTATAAGTCAAAAAAGACTATTCTGCCACAGTGCTGTACTCCGGCAGGGTATCATAAGCAGGATAGGGATAAAAGTGCCCCCGGCTCAACATGACAGAAAACAGTATCGTTGCCGCAAGCAAAACAGCCAAAACGATCGTGAAAATAATATGTTTTGTTTTACTTGGTCTGTTCATTATCAGCCCTACCCGTCTTTTGGCCAAAAGGGATCCAAGGGCGCTCATGCCATAGCCAATTTTTTTCGTCTGAACCATAGACAGCTCTAAAAGCCGGAGCATTGCCCTTGCATAATCAATATCCGCTATTTTACCGCGCAAGAATTTCAGCGCATTGCGGTCACAATCCATTTCACAATGAACAGCAAGATCTTTCTTAGCGACCCATGATAATAAATTAAACCAATTTATTATACAAACATAGTGAAAAATGCGCTCTAAAATAATATGCCCTCGTTTAATATGCGCGAGTTCATGGGAGAGTACTGCTGTAAGCTCAATGTCCGTAAGCTGTTTAACAATGGCTTCGTTTAATATGATCGCGGGGCGTAATGCTCCGGCGACACAGGCCGGGTCGTCCAATGTGCCGAAATATATGGGCGGAGCCTTCTTTATCCCGAAAAGCTGACCGCAGCGAATGCAGATATTATTGATCCGTTCATCCGTACAGACACGGTAACTGCGGATAGCGTGATGTGCAAAAGCCGTCCTTATAATATCAACGGCAGAAAGGATGGCTATCCCGCAAACCCAAACGGCACAAGCTATGTAATAGCCATTTATCCATGATCGTTCCTCAGGTGGGATGAGCTGCAATCCCGGCGCAGGCAATGGAACGGTATAGGCAAAAATACCACAAACGCCAAACCACAACGGTAAAGCAAAGCGAAATATTCTGTTGGCTAAAAGGGACAATAGAGTAAATGCGCCGCCTACCGCTGTTACAAACAAAATGATGTTGAAAAGATCACCGATCAGTTGCATTTGATCTCTCCTGCTCGATGATGAACTTCTTTAATTCGTCCAATTCATCTTCTGACAAACTGCCGCTTTTTACAAAGCCCTTTACCATTTGAGAGAGAGAGCCGTCATATACTCGGCTTAAAAATGTTTTGCTCTCAGCAAGCTGGCAATCTCTTTCTGACGCCGCCGGATAGTACAAGTATCCTTTCCCTTGTCGTTCTGTAGTTAACGCCCCCTTTTTTACAAGCCGGGATAGATAGGTCTGGATCGTTGTGGTGCTCCATCCCGTATGCTTTAAGCGGCCCAAAATATCTTGCAGAGTTTTGGGCGGTTCATGCCATACGACTTTCATTACAGTCCATTCGGACTCAGTTATCGAAATATTCTTTTCCATAGTTCCTCCTTTGCTTGACTGTTTGTAGTTCTATTATAAGCATTAAACTACATAGTGTCAAGGATTTGCTCTAAGAAAATTCAAATTGGTTTTCCGTTTTGAATGTTATTCTTTTTTACTTTGGGGGAATACTAAAGTGCCCCAAAGTTCGCCTGCTCCGTTATGCCTCCTCTCCCCACAAAGCCATGCGACTTTGCGGGGGCCCCTTCCTCCGAAGTGGCGGCGCTCTGCGCCTTTTGCCTGCGGCTGGTCGCTATCGCTCCAAGCCTTAATTTTGAGAGAAAACAGGCTAAAGGGGCTGGCTCAAAATAGCGAGAAAAAAACAGAGGTACAGGCTGCGAAAAGCAGTGACTGTACCTCTGTTTTTTGGTATAATTTTGGTGTGAGCAAAAACAATACCGGGACATATTATCGCACATCGACCCGGGATGTGCAAGTGTTAATTGATGAAGAATTTG
>DBGBEC010000126.1:0-14258 GCA_048477415.1 Candidatus Limivicinus sp.
AGGCCGATCTGATTGCCATAGGAGGAATAGCCCGCGGCGGCGGTGGTGACAAGCTTTCTCTGGGGCAGCTTGCCCTTCAGGGTCTCCTCCGCCGGGCGGAGGGGGTCTGCCGCCCCGGTAAGGCGCATCGCGCCATAGACATAGGCCCTGCCGGAGAGGGGATCTCTTATGGCGCCGCCTATACAGGTGGCGGCTCCGCCGAAGGGCTCTATCTCAGTGGGGTGGTTGTGGGTCTCGTTCTTGAAGAGGAGGAGCCAGGGCTCTTTTTTGCCGTCCGCCTCCACTTCTATCTTCACGGTGCAGGCGTTTATCTCCTCGGACTCGTCCAGCTTCTGGAGTTTGCCCGTTTTTTTGAGCTGGCTCACGGCGATGGTGGCAAGATCCATAAGGCTCACGGGCTTTTTGCGTCCCAGGCTCTCCCGCAGATCCAGATAGTCCTGCCAGCTTTTTTCGATGACCTCATCCTCAAAGCGGACAGAGTCGATGCTGGTGGTGAAGGTGGTGTGGCGGCAGTGGTCTGACCAATAGGTGTCGATGACCTTTATCTCCGTTAGGCTGGGCTCCCGGCCCTCGCCCTTGAAATAGTCCTGGCAGAAGGCCGCGTCCTCCAGGTCCATGGCAAGGCCCCGGGACCGGATGAAGTCCTGAAGCTCCGCCCTTGAAAGGCCGCAGAAGCCGGTGAGTATCTCCACCTTACGGGGCAGGGGATAGTCCATTGCCAGGGTCTCCGGCTTTTCCAGGGACGCCTCCCGGGCCTCCACCGGGTTTATAAGGTGCTTCTTTATCTTTTCCAGGTCCTCCCGGCTCAGCTCTCCATAGAGGAGATATACCCGGGCGGTGCGCACCAGGGGGCGGGGCCCCTGGGAGATAAGCTGGATACACTGGGCGGCGGAGTCTGCCCGCTGGTCAAACTGGCCCGGCAGATACTCAACGCCGATGGCGGCGCAGGCCCCTTTCAGGGGCAGCTCTTCATATACCCTGTCAAGCTGGGGCTCGGACAGGACGGTCTTGACCGCGTAGTCAAAGAGCTCCCGGGACAGGTCCTCCACGTCATAGCGGTTTACAAGGCGGAGCTTTTCAAGCCCCTCTATGTTCAGAAAGCTCCGGATATCCTCCAAAAGCTTTTCAGCCTCCTGGGCCAGCTCTTCCTTTTTTTCAACAAATACTCTGTATACCATATCAGCAGTTCTCCTCCAAGGCCTTCAGGGCTCTCGCGCCGATGTCCCGGCGGCAGAAGGCGTTTTCAAAGCGGACCTGGGCGGCAAGCTTATAGGCCGCGTCTATGGCCTGGGGCAGGCTGTCTTCCAGGGCAGTGACGCCGACCACCCGCCCCCCGGAGGTGAGGAGCCTTTCCCCCTCAAGCCTTGCTCCGGCTACAAAGCAGCTATCCAGGGCCCCGGGCCCTATCTCCAGCTCAAAGCCCTTTTCATAGGCCCCGGGGTAGCCCCTGGAGGCCAGGATGACGCAGCAGGCGTGCTTATCCTTGAAGCGCACCGGCACCTCCTTCAGCCGGCCCTGGCTCACCGCCTCCATAATGCTTAAAAGATCGCCGTCCAGCAGGGGCAGGACCACCTGGGTCTCCGGGTCGCCGAAGCGGCAGTTGTATTCTATCACCTTGGGCCCATTTTCCGTGAGCATGAGGCCGAAATAGAGACAGCCCCTGAAGGTCCTGCCCTCGGCCTTCATGGCCCTTATGGTGGGGAGGAATATCTTCTCCATGCACTCCCGGGCTATGCTCTCGGTGTAATATGGATTGGGGGCAACGGTGCCCATGCCGCCGGTATTCAGGCCCTGGTCCCCGTCAAGGGCCCGCTTATGGTCCATGGATGAGACCATGGGCACAAGACTCTCCCCGTCGGTAAACGCAAGGACGGAGACTTCCGGCCCGGTGAGGAACTCCTCGATGACCACACGGCTGCCGCTTTTGCCGAAAATGCCCTCTTCCATCATGGAGACAACGGCTTTCTTCGCCTCCTCCCGGCTCTGGGCTATGATGACTCCCTTGCCAAGAGCGAGTCCGTCCGCCTTGACCACGATGGGGATGGGACAGCTCTCCACATAGTCCAGTGCCTCTGCCGCCCGGTCAAAGACCCGGTGATCCCCGGTGGGGATAGAGTATTTTTTCATCAGTTCCTTGGAAAAGACCTTGCTGCCCTCTATTATGGCGGCCTTTGCCTCCGGGCCGAAGCAGGGTATGCCCGCGGCGCTGAGCACATCCACCGCCCCCAGAACAAGGGGGTCGTCCGGGGCCACGACGGCAAAGTCCACCGCCTTTTTTAGGGCAAAGTTCTTTATGCCCTCTATGTCGGTGGCGGCGATGGGGACGCACTCCGCGTCCCGGGCAATGCCGCCGTTGCCGGGAAGGGCGTATATCTTCTCAACTTTAGGGCTCTCCAGAAGCTTTTTTATTATGGCGTGCTCCCGGCCGCCCCCGCCTACTACAAGCAGTTTCATCGGGCTTTTTCCCTCCCTAAGGCTCAGTGATGGAACAGGCGCATGCCCGTAAAGGCCATGACCATGTCATAACTGTCGGCTGTCTCGATCACATTGTCATCTCTTATGCTGCCTCCGGGCTCGGCAATATAGCGGACGCCGCTTTTATAGGCCCGCTTCACATTGTCGCCGAAGGGGAAGAAGGCGTCGCTTCCGCAGGTGACGCCGCTCTGGGTGGCTATCCAGCGCTTTTTCTCCTCCGCGGTGAGTATCTCGGGCTTTTTCCTGAAGACCTTCTGCCACTCGCCCTCGGCCAGCAGGTCCATATACTCGTCGGAGGTATAGATATCGATGGCGTTATCCCTGTCGGGTCGGCGGATGTCGTCCACGAATTTTAGGCCAAGGACCTGGGGGTGCTGGCGGAGATACCAGTTGTCCGCCTTGTTTCCGGCAAGCCTTGTGCAGTGGATACGGCTCTGCTGCCCGGCGCCCACGCCAATGGCCTGGCCGTTTTTCACAAAGCAGACGGAGTTCGACTGGGTATATTTAAGGGTTATGAGTGCCACCATCATGTCTATGGCCGCGCCCTCGGGCAGGTCCCTGTTGCGGGTCACGATGTTTTCAAGGAACTGACGGTCTATTTTAAGATCGTTCCTGCCCTGCTGGAAAGTGAGACCGAAAACGTCTTTGAATTCAAGCTCTGCCGGCCGGTAGGAGGGGTCTATTCTCACCACGTTGTAGTTTCCGCCCTTTTTGCTTTTCAGTATCTCCAGGGCCTCCTCCGTATAGTCCGGAGCGATAATGCCGTCGGACACCTCGTATTTCAGATACTGGGCGGTGGAGGCGTCGCAGCAGTGGCTGAGAGCGGCCCAGTCCCCGTAGGAGCACAGCCGGTCCGCCCCCCGGGCCCTGATATAGGCGCAGGCGATGGGGCTGGGCTCCAGGGCCCCGTCCACAAAATACATGGCCCGCTCGGTCCCGCTCAGAGGCAGGCCCACGGCGGCCCCGGCCGGGGACACATGCTTGAAGGAGGCGGCGGAGGGAAGGCCCGTGGCCTCGCTCAGCTCACGCACGAGCTGCCAGGAGTTGAGCGCGTCCAGCAGATTTATATAGCCGGGCCTGCCGTTGAGCACCTCTATGGGCAGCTCCCCCTCCCGTATGAAAAGCCTTGCGGGCTTCTGGTTCGGATTACAGCCGTATTTAAGCTCCAGTTCTTTCATGGGGCACCTCACTTGTTTTTATTTATGAGCCGCTCTTCGTACAGGCCGCCCTCCGGCTCTGTATAGCGGACGTAGAGAGATATTTTGTTGTCCTCGTCAAGGCTGTTCCACAGGCTTTGGGCAAAGCTGCCGATATCCTCGCATATGGCGATACGCTCCGGCTCGCCCTGGAAGCTGGGGATGGGGTCTCCGTCGGTCACATAGGTGTGTATAAAATGGCCCAGGCCCGGCATGGGAGAGTAGTCGAAGTTAAAGCGGCAGCAGGCTGTGCCCTGGGCGTCCTGGCTTTTGAGGATGGAGAGGCTGTATTCAAAGCCCGCCTTCTCAAAGCTCAGCATTCCGCTTATTCTCGGGGTCAGGTTGGGCGCGTCCGGCTCAAACTGTCTCTCCCTCAGGGCCTGGGTAAAGCTCAGCCCCCGGCTGAGTCCCTGGCATATGGTATCTGTCTGGTCTCCGTTTGTGACTATAAGTTTGCTGTCCTGCCGCCGGAGAGCGGCATAGATTATAAGGCTGGGGTCCTCCACCTTATAGGCGTCGAAGGGCTCGGTAAAAAGGGCCCCGTCTCTCAGGGCAAAGACCCTGTTTCTGCTGTTGGCGCTGCGGCCCATTATGAAATAGGCGGACACAGCCCGGCCGCTGGGGCTCATGCCCAGGATAATGCCCCGGCCCACATAGGGGTTGCCGGATATAAGCTCTTCGGGACTTTTTATCTTGTATATATCCATCTCGCTTCAGCTCCTTTTTTTCTGTATCTCCCGGCAGACCTGTCCGGCCGCCTGGGGGAGGATGATCCATTCCGCCTCTTCCATCACCCGGCGCTGAAGGGTCTCCGGACTGTCCCCGGGCTGGACATACACCGGCTTTTGCAGGATTATCTCCCCGCCGTCGGGGATCTCGTTCACATAGTGGACCGTGGCCCCCGTGACCTTCACCCCGTATCCAAGCGCGGCCTCATGGACCTTCAGCCCATAAAAGCCCTTCCCGCAGAATGAGGGGATGAGGGAGGGGTGGATGTTTATTATCCGCCGCTCGTATCGGCTTATGATATCCGGGCCCAGTATGCTCATGAAGCCGGCCAGGATGATAAGCTCTATCCCCTCCCGCTCCAAAAGCTCCGCCAGAGCCTTTTCAAAGGCCTCCTGGCCCCCAAGCTCTTTTTTTGAGAGGCAGGCGCAGGGTATGCCCGCCGCCTCGGCCCGCTTGAGCGCGTAGGCCGTCGGTGAGCTGGAGACCACCAGGGCCAGCTCGCCCTCGGGCAGCAGGCCCTGGTCCCGGGCGTCTATCAGGGCCTGAAGATTCGTGCCCCCGCCGGAGACAAGCACGGCTATCCTTACCTTCAGCATAGCCTCAGCTTCTCCTCGCTCTTTTCAACATGGCCTATAACATAGGCCTCCTCGCCCTGGCCGCGTAGCAGTTCCAGGGCCCTGTCCGTATCCTCCCGGGCCACGACGACGCTCATGCCCACGCCCATGTTGAAGGTATTGAACATGTCCCGTTCCGGGATACCGCCCTGGGCGGCGATGAGGCTGAATATGGCCGGTGTGACAACGGCCTTCTTGTCGATGACCGCGCCCAGGCCCTGGGGAAGGCTCCTGGGTATGTTCTCGTAAAAGCCGCCGCCGGTGATGTGGGACACGCCCCGGACCCTTACAGCCTTGAAAAGCTCCAGCATGGGCTTTACATATATCCTGGTGGGCTCTAACAGGGCCTGGCCTATGCTTCTGCCGCCAAGGCTCTCAAGAGGGCTTTTTATATCGCTCCTCTCCACGTCCAGCACCTTGCGCACCAGGGAGAAACCGTTGGAGTGGACGCCGCTGGAGGGCAGGGCGATGAGCGTGTCTCCCGGGGCCATAAGGCTGTTGTCTATAACATCCTTCCGGTCCACTATGCCCACGGCAAAGCCGGCCAGGTCATACTCGTTCTCCGGATAAAAGCCGGGCATTTCCGCGGTCTCTCCCCCGATGAGGGCGGCTCCGCTCTGCACGCAGCCCTCTGCAACGCCGGCCACTATCCGGGCTATCCGCTCCGGAACGTTCCTGCCGCAGGCGATATAGTCCAGGAAAAACAGGGGCTTCGCGCCGCAGCAGATAATGTCGTTTACACACATGGCCACGCAGTCTATGCCCACGGTGTCGTGCTTGTCCATAAGAAAGGCCAGCTTCAGCTTTGTGCCCACGCCGTCTGTACCGCTGACGAGAACGGGTCTCTCCATCCCGGCGGTATCCAGCTCGAAAAGGCCACCGAAGCCGCCGAGCTCAGAGCTGACCCCGGCCGTCATGGTGCGGGCGATGTGGCTTTTCATAAGCTCCACAGCCTTATAACCGGCGGTGATATCCACACCGGCGGCAGCGTAGGAGGGGGATTGGCTGCTGCTCATTTTATATCTCTCCCTTTCGTATAAATCATTTTTGAGAAACCATATGGATCTGTCTGTTTTCAGTCCTTGCCGGTCCAGCAATAGGTGCATATCTTGTCCCGGTCAAGGCCGATGGCCTCCAGCAGGCCCTCCAGAGACTGATAGCCCAGGGAGCTGAAGCCCAGCTTCTCGCATATGGAGCTGAGCAGGCAGCCGCCCCGCTTGGTGGAGCTGTCGGCATATTCCTCAAGGTGCTTCTGGCCCTCGTTGCCCTCCAGCTCCTGGATGACCCGCCGGGTCAAAAGCTCCATGTCGGAGTTACTGCGGGAAAAGTTAAGGTATTTGCAGCCGTACATGATGGGAGGGCAGGCCGAGCGCATGTGGACCTCTTTCGCCCCCGCGCCGTAGAGGAAGTCCACCGTCTCCTGGAGCTGGGTGCCCCTGACGATAGAGTCGTCCACGAATAGCAGGCGCTTGCCCTCGATAAGCTCGGGTACGGGGATCTGCTTCATCTTTGCCACCTGGTTGCGCACAGACTGGTTCTCCGGCATGAAGGAGCGGGGCCAGGTGGGGGTGTATTTCACAAAGGGCCTGGCAAAGGGCTTGTGGCTGTAGTTGGCATAGCCGATGGCGTGGGGCACGCCGGAATCCGGCACCCCGGCCACGCAGTCCACCTCCGGCATGCTGCCCAGGGCCGCCTCCCGCTCTGCCAGGATCTCGCCGTTTTTATAGCGGACTATCTCCACGTTCTTCCCCTCGTAGTTGGAGTTGGGATAGCCGTAATAGGTCCAGAGGAAGGCGCAGATGCGCATCTTGTCCCCCGCCGGGGCAAGAGTCTCCCAGCCCTCGGGGCTGAGCCGCACTATCTCACCCGGACCCAGCTCGTGTTCGTCCTCATAGCCCAGCTTGTGATAGGCGAAAGACTCGAATGACACGCAAAGCCCATCCGCGTCCCGGCCGATAAGCACCGGCAGCCTTCCAAGCTTGTCCCTGGCGGCGATTATGCCCTCCTCCGTGAGGATCAGGATGGAGGCCGAGCCGTCGATGATCTCCTGGGCGTGGCGTATTCCCTCGGTGAGGGAGTCCTTCTGGTTTATGAGGGCGGCCAGAAGCTCCGTTGAGTTTACGGCCCCGGAGCTCATGGCCATGAACTGATGTCCATGGTCGGAGAAATATTTCTCAATAAGCTCATCCGCGTTATTTATTATGCCCACACAGCTTATGGCGTAGAGCCCCAGGTGGGAGCGGACCAGCAGAGGCTGGGGGTCCGCGTCGCTTATGCAGCCGATGGCGGCTCCGCCCTTGAAGGAGGCGATGTCCTTTTCAAATTTGGTGCGGAAGGGCGCGTTTTCGATATTGTGTATCTGCCGCTGAAAGCCCTTCTGCCGGTCAAAAGTCACCATGCCCGCCCGGCGGGTGCCCAGGTGGGAGTGATAGTCAAGACCGAAGAAAACATCCAAAACCACGTCGCGCCGGGATACGGCGCCAAAAAAACCGCCCATTATTCTCCCTCCCGGCTGTTCAAAGCCCTGTCCTTTTTAAGGGCGGCCTCCATACCGGCCCTGCGGAACTCGTCCAGCTTCCGGCAGAGCCCCTCATCCTCGATGGCGAGCATCTCCATGGCGAGGATCGCGGCGTTTTTGGCCCCGTCGATGGCCACCGTGGCCACGGGTATGCCGGAGGGCATCTGCACCGTGGAGAGAAGGGCGTCCATACCGCCAAGCTGCTCTGACTTTATGGGTATGCCTATGACCGGCAGGGTGGTGCCGGCGGCCATTGCCCCGGCCAGGTGGGCCGCCATGCCCGCTGCCGCTATGATGACGCCAAAGCCGTTTTCACGGGCCCTGAGGCTGAATTCACGGGCCTCCGCCGGGGTACGGTGGGCGGAGTATATGTGCATCTCGAAGGGCACGCCGAACTCATCAAGGATATCCGCGGCCTTCCGTACCACCGGCAGATCGCTGTCACTGCCCATTATCAAAGCGATTTTCTTCAAAGCTGTACCTCCTGTATGTATAAACCTAAGGGAACGAAAAAGGGCGCACTCATCACTTGGTCCAAGTATCGAGTACGCCCAGACGGTCGGCAGGTTCCGGTATTTTGGTCCATGTGGTGCTCCACTTTTGCAAAGGTCTTTCCGCCTAAGCCTAACCGTCAGAGCCAAGATACCCCCTATGGAATTTGCAAGACTAAGATAACATGTTTGCGCTCGCCCTGTCAAGGCCAAGGCCCGCCACGTCCTGACAGTTTTCACGAAAAAAATACGGCTTTTTTGTGCATGATAACAGACTTCACTTGACACGCCGAGCCCTGACTGCTTATAATGCATTCTGAGATGATAAACACCGCTCCGGCGGAGAGGGAGGATCAGAGTGGGAAAGGCCTTTGAACAAAGCTGCGCTGATTTTACGGAGAGCCTGGGCTCCTCCGCGCCCAGCCCCGGGGGCGGAGGAGCCGGAGCCCTTATGGGGGCTTTGGCCGCGGCCCTTTCCTCCATGTCCGCCAATATCACCCGTGGCAGGAAGAAATACGCCCATCTTCAGCCGGAGCTCGGCTCCTGCGCCGCCCTGGGCGAGGAGCTGCGCCTGGGCTTTCTCCGGCTCATGGAGGAGGACGAGAAGGCCTTTCTCCCCCTGGCGGCCCTTTATTCCGCGGACAAGAGCGGGGCCGACTATGCCTCGCGGCTGGCGGAGGCGAGCCTCGCCGCCGCCGCTCCGCCCATGGAGCTCATGGAGCTGGCCGCGAAGGCGGCGGAGCTTGCGGAGCAAATGCTGGAGCTTGGGAGCCCCACCCTCATTTCCGATGTGGGCTGCGCCGCCCTGGCGGCCGCCGGTGCCCTGCGGGCCGGGGCCATGAACCTTTTTGTCAACACCCGCTCCCTTCGCGCCCTGCCGGAGGCCGCCGCGATGGAGGCCCGGGCCAGGGCGCTTATGGACGAATATCTGCCCCGGGCGGAGGCTGTCGCCCAGAGGGCCCTTGAATATCTGGAGGACTGATGGCGGAGCTTCTTAAAGGGGCCCCCGTAGCCGGGGCCATATGCGAAAAAATACGCGCAGAGCTGGACGAGCTTCCGGCAGGGCTGAGGCCCCGCCTGGCTATAGTCAGCGCCGACAGGGACGAGAGCCGCCTTGCCTATGGGCGGGCGGCGAAAAAGCGCTGCCTCTCTCTGGGCATGGAGGTCCGGGAATTTTCCCCGGCCAGGCCGGGAGAGGCCCCTCTCCGCGCTCTTATCGAGGAGATAAACCGGGACGAGGAGGTACACGGCTGCCTTCTTCTGCGCCCACTGCCCGTCGGCGTGGAGGAAAGCGCCGTATGCGACCTGATAAGCCCGGAAAAGGATGTGGACGCCGCCGGCAGCGCCGCCCTGGGCGCTCTCTTCACCGGCCGCGGGGCGGGCTTTGCCCCCTGCACCGCCGCCGCCTGCGTTGAGATGCTTGAGCATTACGGGGCCGGGCTGGCCGGGGCGAGAGTGGCCCTTATCGGCAGGAGCCTTGTGGTGGGCAGGCCTCTGGCCATGCTCCTTCAGAGCAGGGACGCCACCGTCACCCTCTGCCACAGCCGCAGCCGGGATCTGCCGGGGATCTGCCGGGAGAGCGATATCATCATCGCCGCCGCGGGCCGTCCCGGCCTTGTGGACGAGAGCTTCGTCCGCCCGGGACAGACGGTGATCGACGTGGGCATAAACGCCGACGCCCGGGGGAACATCCTGGGCGATGTGGCGGCGGACAGGGTCCTGCCCATAGTCGCCGCCCTGAGCCCGGTGCCCGGCGGCGTGGGCGCCGTGACCACCGCCGTACTGTGCAAACAGCTATTAAAGGCCGCTAAAAGCCGCCTTTGATAAATAAACACACATCTGACAGAGTAGGAACAGCGCGTCAAGTGCCGTGGGATGGGAAGTTGTCCACGGACGAAGCGGCAGGGCACACAGCCCCGCCGTGCGGTGCTCGTTCCGCTTCCGCTGCCACCTGAGGACGATTTCCTTTCGTGGCAACAGTCACGAAAGGAGTTTTTTTATGAAAACCAAAAAGCTTGCCCTTGACGCCGTCCTTGCGGCCATGTGCGCCGTGCTGGGGGCCCTGTCCCTGGACTTTGGAAACCTGAAGATCACCTTTGAGAGCCTGCCGGTGCTTATAGCGGCCCTTATGTTCGGCCCCCTGGACGGCATGGCCGTGGGCGGGATAGGCACGCTCATATACCAGCTCCTCCGCTACGGCGTCACCGCCACAACGGCCCTTTGGATACTGCCCTATGCCCTTGTGGGCCTTCTGGTCGGCTTTTACGCAAAGAGCCGGGGCTTTGAGCTGGATATCCGCCGTCTCGGTACGGCGGTGTTCGCGGCCAGTATACTTATCTTCGTTTTAAACACCGCCGTTCTGTATGCCGACAGCATTATATACGGCTACTACTCACCGGTGTTCATTTTCGGCAGCCTGGGGCCCCGGCTCCTCATCTGCCTTTTGAAGGCCGCAGCCTTCACCGCCGCCCTGCCGGGCCTTATCAGGGCCGGGCGGCGGGCGCTCAGATAGGCATGGGCGAAGAGCTGATAAAGGCCGAAAAGGCCCGGCTCCGCCGGGAGGCCGCGGCCCGCCGAAAAGGCCTTGGCCCAGAGCGGCGGGCGGAATTTTCAGCGCGGGTCTGCCGCCGTCTCGCGGAGCTGCCGGAGCTTGCGGGAGCGGGCTTCGTCCTCTCCTACATGGCCACGGCGGAGGAGCTGGAGCTGTCCCCGCTCCATGACCTGCTGCGGCAGAGAGATATCACGCTGGCCTTTCCCCGCTCTCTTCCCGGCGGGAGGATGGAATTTTTCGTTCCGGAGAGCCCCGGGGCCTTCCGCCCCGGCCCCTTCGGCATTTTAGAGCCGGTGGGCCGCCCCCTGGACCTGGAAAGGTCGGGCCGGGGCTGCGTGCTCGTGCCCTGCCTGGCCTTTGACCAGGCGCTCAGCCGCCTGGGCCACGGCGGCGGCTATTACGACAGGTTCCTCGCCTCAAGGCCGGAGCTGCCCCGTCTCTGCCCCGCTTTCCAGTGCCAGCTTTTCCCCAGCCTCCCACGGGAGAGCTGGGACCTGCCCCTGGACGCCGCCGTCACAGAGTTAGGAGTATACCGCCTGGCGGCCGCCGAATAAACAGTTTTTCCCCCCGCTTCCCTCTTCCCGGGACGCGGGGAAAAATTTATCCTTGACATATACCCCCAGGGGGTATATAATCCACAACAGAAAAGGAGATGATATCATGTCTGAGTGCTGCGCCGGGGATAATTGCCGCGGCCCCAAGACCAAGGAGCGGTCGGAGGAGGAATACAAAAGCCTTGTCAATCGGCTGAGCCGGATAGAGGGTCAGATAAGGGGCATAAGGGGCATGCTGGATAAAAGTGCCTATTGTCCGGATATACTTTCTCAGGTGGCCGCCGCCACCGCCGCGCTGAACGCCTTCGGGCGGGAGCTGCTGTCAAACCATGTGAAGACCTGCGTTGTAAACGACATCCGCGCCGGCAGGGACGAAACTGTGGATGAGCTGCTGGACACGCTGCGGAAATTGATGAAGTGAAAGAAAGGGGGAAACGAAGTGAAGCAATATTCAGTCACCGGCATGAGCTGCGCGGCCTGCGCGGCCAGCGTGGAAAAGGCCGTGGGCAAGGTGCCGGGGGTGAGCTCCTGCTCAGTAAGCCTGCTGACGAATTCCATGGGGGTCGAGGGCAGCGCCGATGAAAAAGACATAATCGCGGCGGTCCAGGCCGCAGGCTACGGAGCAAGCCTGAAAGACGGCGGCAGCGCCGCCCAGGCCGCCCCCTCCGGCGCCGATCCTCTGGCCGACAGGGAGACCCCCGCCCTTAAACGGCGGCTCTACGCCTCCCTCGTCTTTCTGGCCCTGCTCATGTACGTCTCCATGGGCCATATGATGTGGGGCTGGCCGGTACCGGCTTTCCTGGCCGAGGACCACGTGGCCCAGGGTCTTTCGCAGCTTCTGCTCACGGCGGCGGTCATGGTGATAAACCAGAAGTTTTTCATAAGCGGCTTCAAGGGGCTGCTCCGCCGCTCGCCCAATATGGACAGCCTTGTAGCTCTGGGCGCCGGGGCGGCCTTTGTATACAGCGTTTTCGCCCTCTTTGCCATGAGCGCCGCCCGCCAGGCCGGGGACCAGGCCGGGGTGATGAGCTGGATGCACGAGTTTTATTTCGAGTCCGCCGCCATGATCCTGAGCCTTATCACCGTGGGCAAAATGCTGGAGGCCCGCTCAAAGGGCCGTACCACCGACGCTCTTCGGGGACTTATGAAGCTGGCCCCGAAAACGGCCACGCTCATAGTTGACGGCCAGGAAAAGACCCTGCCCATAGAGCAGGTGAAAAAGGGAGATATATTCATCGTCCGCCCCGGGGAGAATATCCCGGTGGACGGGATAATAATCGAGGGCGAGAGCGCCGTTGACGAGTCCGCTCTGACCGGAGAGAGCATACCCGTGGACAAGACCGTGGGCGACGCTGTTTCCGCCGCCACGGTGAATCAGGCGGGCTTCATCCGCTGCGAAGCCACCCGGGTAGGCGAGGACACCACTCTCAGCCAGATAATCCGCATGGTCAGCGACGCCGCGGCCACAAAAGCGCCCATTGCCAAGGTGGCCGACAAGGTCTCCGGCGTGTTCGTGCCCGTTGTCATCGGCATAGCCGCCGTCACCATAGCGGGCTGGCTGATCGCCGGACAGAGCCTGGGCTTTGCCCTGGCCCGGGGGATATCGGTGCTGGTGATAAGCTGCCCCTGCGCTCTGGGCCTCGCCACTCCTGTCGCCATAATGGTGGGCAGCGGCCTGGGAGCGAAGCATGGCCTGCTCTTCAAAACAGCCGCCGCCCTGGAGGAGACGGGCCGGGTCGCCGTTGTGGCCCTGGACAAAACCGGCACCATAACCGCCGGCAGCCCCAGGCTGACCGACATCGTCCCGGCAGAGGGCATAGATGAAAATGAGCTTTTGGCCTTCGCCGCCGCCCTGGAGAGCCGGAGCGAGCACCCGCTGGCCTCCGCGGTGATGGCCTGGGCCGTGGAAAAGGCCGTGGTCTATCAGGAGCCGGAGCAGTTCCGGGCCCTGCCCGGGAACGGCCTCGAGGCCCTTGTCGGCGGGAAGGCCGCCTTCGCCGGGAACAGAGACTTCATCCAGAGCAAGACAAGTCTCCCGCCCCAGGCCCTGCGGCAGGCGGAGGCCCTTGCGGAAGAGGGGAAAACGCCCCTGTTCTTCGCCTCGGAAGAGGGCTATCTGGGCATGATAGCCGTGGCGGACACCATAAAGCCCGACAGCCCCCAGGCTGTGCGGGAGCTGAAAAGCATGGGGATCCGTGTAGTAATGCTCACCGGCGACAACCAGCGCACCGCAGCCGCCATCGGCCGCCAGGCCGGGGTGGATCAGGTGATAGCCGGGGTCCTGCCCGAGGGGAAAGAGAGCGCCGTGAGAGAGCTCTCCCGCCTGGGCAAGGTCGCCATGGTGGGCGACGGTATAAACGACGCTCCCGCCCTCACCCGGGCAGACATCGGCATCGCCATAGGGGCCGGGGCGGACATCGCCGTGGACGCGGCGGATCTGGTGCTGATGCACGGAAATCTTCTGGATGTGGCTGCCGCCATACGGCTCAGCCGGGCCACGCTGAGGAATATACACCAGAACCTGTTCTGGGCCTTCTTCTACAACACGGTGGGCATTCCCCTGGCGGCCGGGGTCCTGGTGGGCCTGGGGCTGGAGCTTAACCCCATGTTCGCCGCCGCGGCTATGAGCCTTTCCAGCTTCTGCGTTGTGAGCAACGCCCTGAGGCTGAACCTGTTCAAACCGAGGGACGCTTCCCATGACCGTCCCCGCAAAAATAAAAAAACACACCAGCTCAAGGAGGAAAAAACCATGACAAAAACAATGAAGATCGAAGGCATGATGTGCGGCCACTGCGAGGCCCGGGTAAAAAAGGCCCTGGAGGCCATAGAGGGCGTGGAAAACGCCCAGGTGAGCCACAGCGCCGGCACCGCCGTAGTCACTCTCAGCAATGTGAACGACGAAAGCCTTAAAGCCGCCGTGGAAGCCCAGGACTACAAGGTTCTGGGGATAGAATAAACCCCGGATCTTTTGCTGAGAATGTCAAAAAACTATAGGCAAAAGTGAAACGAGCAGCAAAGCGGGGGAGCTCGAGGGGGCCGCAGGCCCGCCTCGTATTCCAATAACCGCCAGCAATAAGCCTGATCTATCAGGCGTTTGCCGAGCATAGCGAGATTTTTTGTGATATCACGC
>DBGBEC010000127.1:0-10815 GCA_048477415.1 Candidatus Limivicinus sp.
CTTCTTGAGTGGGTGTTTGAAGAGGACGCGAACCGGGTGCTGCCCAAGGAAGTTAAATATGACAACTGGCAGGAAGATGTGATGATCTTCTTCGATTACCTGAAAAATAACAGCGCCTTCGCGCTGAATGTCTATAACTCCAACAGCAGGCTGTATATGCTGAAATATCTGAAGGACAGGCTGCAGACCTGCATAAGGAGCTTTGCCATAATCGTATCTGAGGGGCTCAACATAGACAGGCAGGATTTCGAGTTCGTGGTGGAATTTTACTCAACGGGCATAATCGGCCTTATCTCCCAGTGGATGGACATGGGAATGAAGCTGCCTGTGGAAATAACCAAGGAGCGCTTTATAAAAATGCTGGAGGGCAGCATAGAAAATATGCTGAGCCGGTATAGGATAAACTGAAATAACGCCGTAAAAACGAGTTTAAAACGTTTTTACGGCGTTATTTATAAATTCAGAGAAAACCTAAAAAAATGAGGACGCCATAGAGTGCCGGTGGAAAGAGAAGGGCCGAGAGGAGCCAGGGCAGGGGGGAGCGTCTGACCGGGGGCAGGACCGAGGCCGTGTATTTACCGGCGGCCTCCCGGGCCTGGCTGAGGAGCTCGCCGCGGCTGAGCGGGCTTTGGGAGAAATAATCGTCCCGCAGAATGAAGACGGCCTGGGCGAAGATGGGGTCCGGCGGGTCGATCACTATCACGTTTCTCATGCGGCCCTTTATTGGAGCGCGGGCCGGAGGCCGCCGCCTGGACAGAAATTTTTCCCTGGCGCTCCAGACAGCGTTCGTGAACCGCTGGGAAAAGCCCGGTATCATACCCGCTCCTCCACCCGGACGGCTACCACGGTCATGTCGTCGTTGGCCCCGTACAGGGCCTCCGCCTCTTTGAGCACTGCCCTGGCGAGGGCCTTCATATCCTCACCGCCCTTGCCGAGAATGGCCTTGAGCCACTGGTCCTCGCTGTCGGCCACTACCCCGTCTGAGGCCACGAGGGCGGTGGAGCCGGGGCGAAGCCGCATGCGCACAATGTCCGGGGCGATACCCTCTCCCAGGCTCAGCCCCGCCGCCAGGGTCTCGCCCTTTATGCGCCGCACCGCCTTGCCGCTTTTCACATAGGAGGGGGCGGCGCCGTATTTATAAAAACAGGTCTCACCGCTGAACAGGTCGACGCACATCAGATCCACTGTGGCAAAGCCCCAGCTATCGCCGCCCCTAAGGAGCATTACAGAGTTAAGTATCTTCATGGCCACAGCCGGGTCTGTGCCTGAGCGGAGAAATTTCTCCAGGATGGAGACCACCTGGTTGCTGTCCTTTGCAGCCTCGTCCCCGCAGCCCATGCCGTCGGACAATATGACACAGAGCACTCCGGAGTCTGTTTTGAAATAGCTGCCCTTATCCCCGCTGACCTTTTCTCCCCGCTTTTTCAGCGCGGCGATACCCACGGAGACGGCAAGAGGCTCCGCCTCCAATAGGACCAGGCGGGAGCCCCCCTCGACAAGCTCCGCCGGCTGGCAGAGCCGGACGCCCACCACGGAAGACAGCTTTTCCAGGTAGTCCGCGTCCTTGGTAAGGGGGCTGAGCCTGCCGCTCTCTATTATCACCCGCATCCTGCCGCCAAGATCCCGGTAGACCGAGGCCTCGCCGTCGATATCCAGGCTTCGCAGAAAGCGGATCAGCCGCCTTTCAGCCAGCGGGTCGGAGCCGTTTACGCTGCCCAGCTCACGGGCCACGGTGCCCAGGACCTGGGCCACGTCAGAATATTGGCCCCAGGCCACGTTCCGGTTTTCAGAGAGCCGGGATCTGAGCTGGCGGCGGTAGGACAGGCTCCTCAGTTCCCCGTTCACCGCCGTTACAAAAGCGGGGAGGTTAACACACTTTTCGCGGAAGAAGCCCGGCAGGTCGTTGACGCTCAGGCTGCCGTTTTCGGCCATGGCCTTTGTGGCGTCGTTCATTGCGGAGAGGGTGTCCACATAGTCTGTGTTCCAGCATAGGTTTTTGTTCCTGCATTTTACGCATATCTCATCCGCGGCCCGGTCAAAGACTTTGGCGATGTTCTCGTTGTTGCAGGGCTCCTCCATGTTCCGGCGGACGATCTCGTACAGCTCTCCATAGGCCTGGCTCAGGTTTTCCACCCGCCTTGCCACAAAGCGGCGCAGGCCGGATTCACCGCTGCCCCGCTCCATGTACTGTAGCATGAGGCCCACATGGGTCAGCAGCGCCGAGGGCAGCACCATGAAAATGACCGACGCGCAGAAATTTTCAAACAGAGCCCCCGCGTATACCTCCGTATTCCAGGCGCAGACCACGGCCAAAGCCCCGGAAAGAATGAAGGAAAGAACAAAAACGAGCCTGCCATGCTTGCCGAAAACGCCGGAGAGAAGCCCGGAAAAGGCATAGGCCATGGTGTAAAAGGGCGTTCCCCCGTGGCTTATGTCCATGGCAAGGCCGAGCACGGTGCCCACGGCGGCCCCAGTGAGCATACCGCCCTTCATGGCCGAGGTCATGACCAGCAGCAGCGCCATAAGGCGGCCTATGGATACGGTGTCCAGAATGACCAGGCGGGAAAAGGCCATCAGGGCGCAGGAGGCCGTTATCATAAGGGCCACGCTGTGCCTCAGCTCCGCAGTCTCAGTGTCGCCCCGCCGCCCGGAGAGGGCCTCGCGGAAAAAATAGCTGCCGCCAAAGGCCAGGCTCGTCTCTAAAAACAGCTCCGCCGCCAGTGGGACAGAGCCGGAAGCCGAGGAAAAGCTGCCCAGAAAGCCGGTCAGGGCCATGACTATGCCCGAGGCCGCCGGCATGAAATAGCTGCTTTTGTAAATATTCAGCTCGTGAAACACGAAAGACACGGTGTACACCAGCACCGCCCCGGCGATATACCTTATGCCCCAGTCCATCCCCCCCGTCATCAGATAGCCCAGGGACGAGCCCGCCAGGGCGAACACCCCGGAAAGACCCGGCCCCGAACAGGCCACCATCGCCATGCCAAAGGGCGCGCCGCCCTCCAGCACCCGGGCACAGGACATAACAAAGCCCAAAAGCATGTATATGCCGCAGCGTCCGGCCATCAGAAACCGTTTGTCAAAACCCCTCAATTGTACGGCGCTTTTCAGCTCCGCAAGCCTGCCCTGTCCTCCTAAGGCCATTTCTTGCTCCTCCCAAGTTAACATAAGATAAAATCATTATAGTTAGGCCCTTTCGAGAAGCAAGTCGCAAGGCGCTGTAAAATCCGGGGATAAGAAACTGAAAAACAGTTGGAAATAAAAGGGGAAAGCTTTGTGCCCAAATAACGGCCGAATAAGCTAAAATACCCGGCGGAGCAGAGGCTCCGCCGGGGGAGACTGTCAAAAAACTATAGGACAGAGTGAGACAATTGGCAAAGCGGGGGAGCTCGAGGGGGCCGCCGGCCCGCCTCGTGATATGATCTCCGCCAGCAGACGCCTGATCAATCAGGCGTTTGCCTCGCAACGCGAGATTTTTTGTGACATCACGCTTTCACAAAAAATTTGGCGGTCAGCTTGTCAAAAAAGGCAACTGGCCTTTTTTGACAAGCTGACCCGGCGGAGCAGAGGCTCCGCCGGGGAAAAGAGGGTTTGTTTTTTGCTCGTGGGGAAGAAGGTCCTTTTATGCCAAAGCGGATATCAGTTCCACTTCCAGTTGGCGACTTCGGGCATGTCAACGCCGTACTGGGAGATATACTGCCTGTGCTCAACAAGCTTATCCTTCATCTGCTGTATGAGATATGAGCCCCTGTTGCCGAGCTGGGGCAGGTTGTACACGGCGGTCTGCACCAGATTGAAGCGGTCGAGCCTGTTGAGGACACGCATGTCGAAGGGCGTGGTGATGGTGCCCTCCTCGATATATCCGCGGACATGGATGTTCTTGTTGCGGCGCTTATAGGTAAGCTCGTGGATGAGCGAGGGGTAGCCGTGGAAGGCGAAGACTATGGGCTTGTCAGCGGTGAAGAGTGAGTCGTATTCCTGCTGTGACAGACCGTGGGGGTGCTGCTCCTCAGACTGGAGGCGCATAAGGTCCACCACGTTCACTACCCTTATTTTAAGCTCGGGGAACGCGTCTCTCAGTATGGTGACGGCGGCGAGAGTCTCCAGGGTGGGGGTGTCGCCGCAGCAGGCCATCACGATGTCCGGCTCCTCCCCCTTGTCGGTGGAGGCCCACTGCCATATGCCTATGCCCTGGGTGCAGTGCTTCACGGCCTGTTCCATCGTGAGCCACTGGGGCCTTGGGTGCTTGGAGGCAACAAGGACGTTCACATAGTTGCGGCTGCGGATGCAGTGGTCAAAGCAGCTTAGCAGGCAGTTGGCGTCGGGGGGAAGGTAGAGACGCACGACGTCCGCCTTCTTATTGGCCACATGGTCCAAAAAGCCCGGATCCTGATGGGTAAAGCCGTTGTGGTCCTGCTGCCAGACATTGGAGGCCAGAACATAGTTGAGCGAGGCGATCTTCGCCCTCCAGGGGAGCTGGTTGCAGACCTTCAGCCACTTGGCGTGCTGGGAGAACATAGAGTCCACTATGCGTATAAAGGCCTCATAGCTGTTGAAAAAGCCATGGCGGCCGGTGAGCAGATAGCCCTCAAGCATGCCCTGGCACACATGCTCCGAGAGCATGGAGTCCATGACCCGCCCCTCCGGGGAGAGGTGGTCGTCCTCGTTCACAACATCCGCGTTCCACACCCTGTCCGTCACCTCAAGAACGGGGGTGAGCCGGTTGGAAGTGGTCTCGTCCGGGCCGAAGGAGCGGAAGTTCCGCTCGGCGCTGTTGAGCTTGTATATATCTCTTACAAAGCCGCCCAGCTCTGCCATGTCCTGGGCATCTACGCTGCCCGGGAAGGGCACGTCCACCGCGTAGTTGCGGAAATCCGGCATGCGCAGGTCCTTCAGAAGCTGCCCGCCGTTGGCGTGTGGGTTCGCGCCCATGCGCCGCCCGCCCTTGGGGGGAAAGTCCAAAAGCTCCTTCACAGGCACGCCGTTCTTGTCAAAGAGCTCCTCGGGCCTGTAGCTGCGCAGCCAGGTCTCTATCTGGCGGATATGGTCCTCGCTGTCGGGCTGGATGGGGACCTGGTGGGCCCGCCAATAGTCCTCCACCTTGGCCCCGTCAACATAGTTAGGGCCGGTCCAGCCCTTGGGGCTGCGGAGCACTATCATGGGCCAGCGGGGCCGCTGGCTGCTGCCGCCCTCTCTCGCGGCTCTCTGGTGCTCCAGTATGGCCTCGACACAGCTGTCAAGGGCGTCGGCCATGGCCCGGTGCATGGCGGCGGGCTCGGAGCCCTCCACAAAATAGGGGGTCCAGCCGCAGCCTCTGAGGAACTGGTCCAGTTCCTCGTGGGAGATACGGGAGAGCACGGTGGGGTTGGCTATCTTATAGCCGTTGAGGTGCAGAATGGGGAGGACAGCGCCGTCGGTCTTGGCGGAGAGGAACTTGTTGAGCTGCCAGCTTGTGGCAAGAGGGCCGGTCTCGGCCTCGCCGTCGCCCCCGACGCAGGCGGCAATGAGCCCGGGGTTATCGGTGACGGCGCCGAAGGCGTGGGCCAGGCTGTAGCCCAGCTCACCCCCCTCGTTTATGGAGCCGGGGGTCTCCGGCGCTACATGGGAGGGGATACCGCCGGGGAAGGAGAACTGCTTGAAAAGCCGCTGCATACCCTCTTTGTCCCGGCTTATGTTGGGGTATACCTCCTGATAGCTGCCGTCCAGCCAGTCCTGGGCGACCATGGCGTTGCCGCCGTGGCCCGGGCCGGAGAGGTATATCATGTCAAGGTCGTATTTATTTATAGCTCTGTTCAGGTGGGTGTAGATAAAGTTCTGCCCGGGGCAGGTGCCCCAGTGTCCAACGATCTTTTTCTTTATCTGCCAGGAGGCGAGGGGCTTTTCCAGAAGTGGGTTGTCCAGCAGATAGAGCTGGCAGGCGGTAAGGTAGTTGGCGGCGCGCCAATACATGTCGAGAGTCCGCAGCTCCGCCTCGGTGGCGGGGGTCCTTTGTATAGTGGGCATATGATTACCTCCTAATAGATTTGCCGACTATTTTTGTCAGCATGGCTATATTAACAGTTATTTTTCATTAGTCTATGTATTTTTTGCACAAAAATTCCCAAGGAGAAAAATTTTTTACAATTTGTACAAACAGCCCCGGCCGCCGGGGAGGGAGGGCGCCGATTTTGCTTGTAATAATCGTCCGGCCGTGATAAAATACTTTTTATCTGCCAAAGTAAAAATATGGCTTTGCACCGGCTCTGGCCCGGCCCTGCTTCGGCTGCCCGGCCAAACCGCGGCCCGCCGGCAACGGTGGGTCTGCTGCTTTTTCCCTGTGATGAGCGGAGTGACTTTTATTTTTTGATCTGGGGTGAGCTTGTTGGCGAATATAGACATAAAAGATGTTGTGGATTTTGAGACCATACACGAAAAACGGACTGATGAGCTCACATCGCTTCTGGACAGCCGCGACATGAAACGCCTCCAGCGCCGCATGGAAGAGCTCAACGAGTTTGACGTGGCGGAATTTTTGGCTGAAATTGAAGATAACCGAATGCCCATGGTGTTCAGGCTCCTCTCGAAAGAGACCGCGGCGGAGGTCTTTGCCAACCTGGATGCGCCGGAGCGGGAGCGGATAATAAACTCCATTACCGACTCGGAGCTTACCGGGATCGTGGAGGAGCTGTATGTGGACGACGCTGTGGATATGATGGAGGAGCTTCCGGCAAACGTCGTAAAGCGCGTCATGCGGGCGGCCACCCCCACCACGAGGAATCTTATAAACCAATACCTCAACTATCCGGAAAATTCTGCCGGCAGCATAATGACGGCGGAGTTTGTTGACCTGAAAAAATATATGAGCGTGAAGGAGTCCTTTGCCCGGATCCGCCGCATAGGCGAGGACAAAGAGACCATATATGTCTGCTTCGTCATCTCTGCCGACAGGAAGCTGGAGGGTATCGTCACGGTGAAAGACCTGCTCCTGGCGGACGATGACGATATCATAGAGCAGCTCATGGACAGAAACGTCATCTTTGCCTCCACCACCGACGACCAGGAGAGCGTTTCCGAAAAGTTTTCCGACTACGACCTTATGGCCATGCCCGTGGTGGACAGAGAGGGAAGGCTTGTCGGCATAGTCACCGTTGACGACATTATAGACGTCATGGAGCAGGAGACCACCGAGGACTTCGAGATCATGGCCGGTATGGTCCCCTCAGACAAGCCTTACTCCCGCACGGGCATAGTGGAGATGTGGAAAAACCGTATCCCCTGGCTCATGTTCCTTATGCTTTCGGCTACCTTCACCAGCATGATACTCACCTCCTTCGAGAATATGCTGGCGGTCCAGGCCGGGCTCGTGGCCTTTATCCCCATGCTCATGGGCACCGGCGGCAACTCCGGGGCCCAGGCTTCCACGGCCATAATCCGCTCCCTCTCCCTGGGCGATACAGAGCCCAGAGACGCGCTGAGAGTGGCCTGGAAGGAGTGGAGGGTCTCCCTGCTCTGCGGCCTCAGCCTGGCCATGGTCAATTTTGTAAAAATGCTCCTGGTGGATGGGCTGCTGCTTAAAAACGACAGCGTGACGGTGCTTGTGGCGGCCACGGTCAGCCTGTCGATAGTGTTCATCGTCATGTTCGCCAAGGTGGTGGGCAGCATGCTGCCCATTATTGCCGAGAAGATAGGCGTTGACCCGGCGGTCATGGCAAACCCGCTCATATCCACCGTGACTGACGCGGTGTCACTGCTCATATATATCTATGTGGCAAAGCTCATACTGGGCATATAAGAGGATTTGGAGAGAGATACATGGAACTATCCGGACTAATAGTCAAGATGAGCATATTCGTGGTGCTCATGGTCATAGGCTACGCCTTTGCCAGGACCGGCTCCGCCGGGGCGGAGTTTACGCGGGCCCTGAGCAAACTCGTGATAAACGTTTTCATGACGGCCACGATAATAAACTCCGTCATGGCGGCGGAGCTGGAGCTGGGCTGGGCTGAGACGGGGAGGATAATGCTGGTGCTCAGCGCCTCCATCATCATCTGCTATCTTGTGGCGATGCCGACCTCCAGGCTCATTCCCATGAAAAATGAGCAGCGCCCCCTTTTCGAGCTGCTTATCGCCGTGACGAACAACATGTTCATCGCCCTGCCTGTGGTGGAGGAGCTTTTCGGCGCTGTGGCGGTGTTTTACTGCTCGCTCTCCTGCATACCCTTCAACATCATCCTCTACACCTATGGGGTGTGGCGGCTGAAAAGCGGCGAGGGCGGCATAAGGCTGAAGGATATGTTCAGCGTCCCCCTCGCGGCCACTCTTACGGCCCTGCTCATATTCGTCCTGAAGCCCCCGATACCCGGCATTGTCCGGGAGCTTGTGGGGACCATGGCCGGGGCCACTATGCCCCTCTCGATGATAGTGATAGGGGCCTCTTTGGGCACGGTGAGCCTGGCCGAGGCCTTTAAAAACTGGCGTCTTTACATATGCAGCTTCATCAGCCTTGTGATAGCGCCGCTGGTGACATGGCTCGTCTGCCGCCTGCTCACGGACGACACGGTGCTGTTAATGACGGCGGTCGTCCTGGCGGCAAGCCCCGGGGCTGTTGTTGTGACAGTGCTCACCATCCAGTACGGGAGAGACTCTATCTTTACCTCTGAGGGCATACTTCACAGCACGGCCTTCTCCATGCTCACCATACCCGCCCTTGTATATCTGCTGATGTAGGAGGTGGAAAATGCATATCCCTTCAGGCGCGAGCCAGACCATAGAGCTGCTGGATTTTTACGAAGCCCTTGAGCTCTCCGGCCACACCGGGGACTATGACCGGGAAAAGTGGCTGTACATACCGGATTTTTACACCGAATACAGGTATATTCTGGGCACCAGGGGAGATCGTCCCCTTATCTGCGTGGGTATAAACCCATCCACTGCGGAGCCCGGCAGCCTGGACAATACGCTCAAATCTGTTGAGCGTATCGCCGCCGGAAACGGCTTTGACAGTTGGATAATGTTCAACGTCTATGCCCAGCGGGCCACAAGGCCGGACGACATGGACGAAAGCCTTAACCCCCGGCTCCACAGGGAGAATATGCGGGCCTTTGAATATATCCTCGCCCGCTCCGCCGCCCGCGGCAGGGCCCCGGCCATATGGGCGGCCTGGGGCACCATAATCGAAAAGCGGCCCTATCTGTCCCAGTGCCTTCGGGACATGGCAGGGCTGGCCGGAGGCTATGGCGCGGTCTGGCTCCGGGCCGGCAGGCTCTCTGCCAAGGGCCATCCCCACCATCCGCTGTACCTTAAAAAAGACGAGAAAACACTTGACTTTGACATGGAGGAGTATCTGAAAAGCCTATGAGCGATAGAAGATTCAAGGCCGCCGTCTGCCAGCTCAGGACCGAGCTTGAGCTGGACAGGACCATGGAAAAGGCCCGGGACATGGTGCGCCGGGCGGCTGAGCAGGGGGCGGACGTGGTATGTCTGCCGGAGATGTTCAACTGCCCCTATTCCGGGGAATATTTCAGAAAGTTCGTGTCACTGGGCCATGAGGACACGGTGAGGCAGCTGTCCGACTGGGCCCGGGAGAACGGGGTCATCCTGGTGGGCGGCTCCGTGCCCGAGCGGGAGGGAGGCAGGCTCTATAACACGAGCTTCGTCTTCGACGAAAAAGGTGCGCGTATCGCCCGGCACAGAAAGGTACACCTCTTCGACGTTGACCTGCCCGGTATGCGCTTTATGGAATCTCACACCTTCTCCCCGGGGGAGCAGGTCACAGTGTTCGACACGAAATTCGGCAAAATGGGCGTGGCCGTCTGCTTCGACGTCCGCTTTCCGGAGCTTTTCCGGGCCATGGCCTGCCAGGGAGCGGAGATCATTTTCCTTCCGGCCCAGTTCAATATGAAGACGGGCCCCCTCCACTGGGATCTTAGCCTGAGAGCCAGAGCCATGGATAACGAGCTGTTTTTCGTCGGCGCCTCCGCTGCCCGGTACGAGGGCTTCAGCTATGAGTGCTGGGGCCACTCCGCCATCGTGGACCCCTTTGGCCAGATACTGGCGGGCTGCGACGAGAAGGAAAATATCATCCTTGCCGACATAGACCTTGAGCGGGTGGCCCAGGTCCGCCGGGAGCTGCCCACCTTTCTGAGACTGCGCCGGGACGTGTACAAGGTGGCGGACTGATGGATATACGGCAGGCGATAAGGGACTATGAGCCCTGGAACGAGCAGGAGCGCCGGGACAAGGAGCTTATCCTTGGCTTTCTCTCCCGGAACCGGGACGCCTTCTTCAGAAGCTGTCTCGCCGCCCATATGACGGCCTCCGCCTGGATAGTGAATCCCACCCGTGACAAGGCCCTTATGGTGTACCACCGGATATTCGATTCCTGGGCCTGGACCGGAGGCCACGCGGACGGGGAGGAGGACCTTCTGGCCGTCGCGCTGAGAGAGGCCCGGGAGGAGACGGGGATAAAAGCCCCCCGGCCCCTCAGCCGGGACATCTTTTCTCTGGAGATCCTCACCGTAGACGGCCACGAGAAGAGGGGGGAATATGTGCCCAGCCATCTGCACATGAACCTCAGCTATCTCCTTGAGGCTGACGAGAGCGAAAAGCTCCGTGTCCGGGAGGATGAAAACAGCGGCGTGGCCTGGTTCGGCCTGGAAGAGCTCTGCCGGGCCGCTACGGAGCCCTGGCTCGTTGAGCGCGTTTATAAAAAGCTCAACGCCAAACTCAGACAGTCCGGGCTTTGAACGTAAAGTGAACAAAAAAGTGCCGGGAAACATAGAAAATATGTTTCCCGGCGCTTTTTTGGGCGGCTTTTTTAAAATATCTTGCCCTGGC
>DBGBEC010000128.1:0-3126 GCA_048477415.1 Candidatus Limivicinus sp.
TTCTCAATATATGCATCGTGGAACCCCCCAGATACCACCATCAAATTATCAATATCTTTCTGGCAGAAAATTTCTGGATACTCATTATACTGATACTCAGAATCCATTTGAATGCACATATTCAGAATATTCTCTTGCAGATCATCCTCTATCCCCTCCTGCTGAACTCCGCTCAAGAACTCAACGCACCCTTGGCCTTCATCATCTGCTATCCAGTTAGACCTATCATTTTCGATTATCAAAACTGATGGATCCAAGTATTTATTGTTCTTATTGAAAATGTATTGCTTAATCAATTTGTTCTTTTCTTTGTTGAGAACAAGATAATAGCTATTATATATCCTTTCCCGATATTGTTGGAGATCGTCTGCCGCTGTCGCCTTGCAGTAATATCCAAATACCGTGGAAATATAATACCGCCCTTGTCCGCAGCGCACGATCACATGCATATTTTACCTGCTTTCCCCATACCGCCGGTCGTAATACCTGTCTTGTTTGAAGATCCCACACTAATTGACAGCCACGGATACAGCAGCATGATCATCATTTCCCATTGAAGCAGGCCTTTCCTTCCACCAAGCGGCACATGTAGATTCAGCCTCCATTACGTTCTGGCAAGCGCTGCATTTTTATAATCGGCATCATCCGTTACTTCCTGGATCACCTTCAGAAACTTCGGGATGCGGACAGTTTTCATTTCGTCCAGCAGTTCTATTTCCATAATGGCCTTGTCCTGCCAGAATGGGTAGATATCAATTTCAAAATACTGGTTCTCATAGGTCAGGCAATAGCGGGTTTTCCTTATGGGTCGCCTTAAGGGATCTGCATTCATCAGCCTTCGCAGATATTCCTCCTGACTCAGGCGACGCTCCACCTCCACGCGTTTCAAGGAGGATACACCGCGCTTTGCTGTCTCGTAAAACACATAGTTTTCACTCCTTGATTGAGATAAAAAATTTAAGGTGTATTTGAAGTTTAGTCGTTTAGCATGGTTATCGCTGTCATGTATTTTTTGACTCTTTGTAAATCCTTATCTGTGACAGAATCCAATCTTGACATGTCTGAATTGTGCGCCAAATCAGACAATTTTACCTCTCTTGCAATTTCATTTTTCTTGATGCCTTCAATGTACTCGAAATATGGCGTTCCTTTGTCATGTGTCATAAGGGCTATCGCTTCCGTTACTGTCTTCGGAAAACCCATGGCTTCCAGCTGTGCGACAGTGACGTCTGTATCTTCTATGATGTCATGCAGCAGGGCAACGCAAGTTGTTTCTTCATCCGGCATTGTTTCCGCAACATGAAACGGGTGAAAGGGATAAGGAATCCCGCACTTGTCCACTTGATCCTTGTGTTTGTCAAAACACAGCTTCATAGCCATCTTGGTCAATTCCGTATAAATCATTCGCTTTATCCTCACACTTTCTTTGATGAGACTGTCTGGAATCCGGTCAAGCCTTATGCAATGGTATCAATGGCAGTCACCGTACCGTCAGAATACTTCAACTCTACGCTGGCGGTATCCATGTTGAACTCACAGGAGAATAATGCTTTCATTATAGCCTCCGTTCTCAATCCGGCAACATCCCAAAATGCTTGAGTGCGCCTGTGATCGCTTTTTCTTTATCCGGCGGGCATTGCGGCTGCGTTACATCTTCGCTTTTTGGCTTACAATAGGTTTCACGCTCTATGATACCGTACTTTTGCTTAACTTGCGCGATATACAAGCTGCTTACTCTTAAGCCGGAGTGCTTCAGGACATATTCCCTGATCTGAGAGTAAGTTGCCTGGCCGCGCTTATCCTGCATCAGTTTCTCTACATCCACATCGATGTTGATATGTGTGACAGAATTTCTCAGAGCTAATTGACAAACCGTCTCCACGTGGCTTGTTCTTGGGAACATGTCCAGGGCGGTGGAGTGGAGGAGGGCATAGTTTTTTTGGTTTAGGCGTTTTATGTCGCGGGCCAGGGTGGCGGGGTTGCAGGAGACATAGACGATGCGGCGGGGGGCCATGGAGGATATGGCTTCTATGGCGGCCTCGTCCATGCCCTTGCGGGGTGGATCGACCACTACCACCTCCGGCTTTAGGCCGCGGGCGGCAAGATCCCGGGCAGCCTTGGCTGCGTCGGCGCAGATGAATTCGACGTTTTTTATACCGTTCAGTTCGGCGTTATGCCGGGCGTTTTCTATGGCCTCGGGGACTATCTCTGTGCCTATCACCCGGCCCGCCGCTTTGGCAAGGCAGAGGCTTATCGTGCCGGCTCCGCAATACAGGTCAAGAGCCAGGTCATTTTCGCCCAGGGCGGCATATTCCAGGGCCTTTGAATAGAGCCTTTCGGCCTGGGGCGGGTTTATCTGGAAGAAGGCCCGGGGAGATATCTGAAACTCAAGGCCAAGAAGCTTATCTCTTATGTCGCTTTCGCCCCAGAGCGTGTAAAAATCACCGGAGAGCACAGTGTTCCCCCGGCTTTTATTCACATTAAGCACAATGCCGCTGAGCTCCGGGCAGCGTTCGCGCATCCAGGCGACAAAGGAGGCCGTTTTGCTCCCCAGACCGCCGGCGGCCACAAGGCAGACGACCGCCCCCTGCCCCCCCATTGCCTGGCGGCAGAAAACATGGCGGACAAGGCCCCTGCCGCTGGCCTCATCGTAGGCGGGGACACGATTTTTCTTCATAAAGGCTGTGACCGCGGCGGCGGCCCGGCAGCTAAGCTCGGTCTGGAGAAGGCAGTTGTCCACTGCCACAAGTTCGTGGCTCCGCTCCCGGTAAAAACCGTTGACCGGGTCCCCATCCTTGTTTGCAACGGCAAAAATGCCCTTGTTCCTATAGCTCTGCTGCCTGTCGCTGCCGATCATTTCCCGGGCGAGACTGTCCTGTCCACCGATATGCTTCAGGGCGGAGTTGAGCCTCTGAAGCTTAAAAGTGAGCTCCTCTTCATAGCTCATATGCCAGGTATCGCAGCCGCCGCAGCCGGGAAAATATGGGCATTGGGGCTCTCTACGGGCGGGTGAAGCGGAAAGCAGCCTTTCCCCCCGGGCAAAAATGGCGGATGAGCTAAGCTTGACCAGCTTTATCTCCCAGCTCTCGCCCGCAAGGGCCCGTGGCACAAAGACGGCCCGCCCCT
>DBGBEC010000129.1:0-4390 GCA_048477415.1 Candidatus Limivicinus sp.
GTCCGGTGCGGTTCAGGGCAGGGCTTTCAGTTTGTTCTGGATATCGAGCAGCACCTCGGGGCGGAGGATCCTGTTTTTGTCGTTCCTTTTCATGATAATGGTGAAGGCGAACACCTTTGAATTTCTGTCGACCACCGGGAATGAGACGCTTACGATGCCGGAGACGTATTCCTCGATACAGGAGGCATATCCGCATTTTCTTATCGTCATAAGCTCCTCCCGAAGCTTATCCTCCGTACAGACCTGATCCTGATACGGCACAAGACTTACGCGGGAAAAGTAATCGTCAAGCTGACGCGGGCTATAGGTGGAGAGGATAGCCTTTCCCGAGCTTGTGCAGTAGGCCGGAGCCTGTTCACCGCCGAAAAAATCAATATCCTTGTTATAAAACCTTGCCACTCTGAACAGCAGCATGGGATTCAGGCCCGCCATGGAGTTTATATTCACCGACACATTATATTTCCCCGAGATCTCGTGGGCAATGGGGACAAGGGCGCGCACCATGTAGCTGCCGCGCACATAGCTGGAGCCCAGCGCGTACAGGGAAAAGCTCAGCTCGTAGCGGTTTGTATATTCGTTTTTCACCACATATCCCAGGTCCTGAAGGGTGTGCAGGAATCTGTCAGCGCTTGAGATGGAGCAGTCTATCATCTTGGCTATCTGAGTCACCGTAAGATCCCCGCCGTGCTTTGCCAGGACCTCGATAAGCTTCATCGTTTTGGCCACGGCCTCAACGTTCCCTGTTTTCTGCTCCATGTTCGCTCCCTCTCCCGTCCCCGTGTTTGCTTTGTGCGCAAAAAATCATGCGTATGCAGCAATTATTTTTCATGTTTTGGTATTTCATTGCTTTTATAACGGTCTTTTATTATTATGTACAATAAACTTACCACATATCTTAAATTTTTACAAACAAAAAGGAGGCAGAAAATGAAATTTGACTTGATGGCGACCGCTCCCCTGACCCGTTCAACAGAGCTTATACCACCGGTAAAGATCTTTGACAACCTGGCGATCATAGGCTCGGCGGGGACAAACTGCGCTGTTATCGAGACCAGCGAGGGGCTGATACTGCTGGACGCGATGTGGCCGGGAAAGGTTTTTGAAGACATGATAGAGGAGGGGCTGAAGCAGCTCGGCTATGATCCGCGGGACATAAAGATACTTCTCATCAGCCACGGGCACCCGGACCACTCGGGCTGCGGCAGATACTTTATCGAAAAATACGGCGCGGTCCCCTACATGTCCAAGATCGACTATGACTTTGAGCAGGAGTTCTGCCGCATGGCCGGTAATCCCGAGTGGATATTCGATTTTGAGGTGGAGCATTTTCTCGGTGAAGGAGATGTCCTCAAATTGGGGGATACTGAGATACACTGCGTTTTCACCCCGGGCCATACCCCCGGCGGGCTCAGCTTTATCGTGCCGGTGTACGACCAGGGGAGGCCCCACATGGCCGCCCTGTGGGGAGGCTCCGCTCCCCCGCCCTCCCTGGAGGCAAACTATCAATATATCCGCAGTCTTGACCATTTTATCCAGGTCTGCCGCGAAAAGAAGGTTGACGCGGACTTTATGAACCACCCCATCCTCAACAACGGAGTGGAGCGCATGGCCGTTATGCGCAGCCGTATCGACCAGGTGGCAAACCCCTTTGTCATAGGGCTTGAGGGATATATCAGATTCACGGAGCTGTACCGGCAGATGGCTGAAGACAACATTGCCGCCGGCTGTATAGATTATACGAAATAAAAACGCCCCGGGCCGCGGGGAACCAAAGCCCAAGGAGAGAAAGAGAGGAGACCCATGACATTTTGGTCCACATGCTCCGCGATGGCGGTCATCGCACTGTTCTTCGTTATCGGCAACGCCGTATCTGTCAGGACGAAAGGATATATAAACTCCGTGCTCGTCGCGGTGATCATTTTCCTCGTTCTGATGTATACCGGTATAGTCCCAGCCGACATATGCACCACCTCCGGGCTTGCCGGTATGGTGAGTTCCTTTGTGATCCCCTTCTGCATTATCGACGTCGCCACAAAGCTGAAAATGCGCGACATGAAAAAGGAGTGGAAAACCGCCCTCATCATCCTGGTGACTACCCTTGGCATCGCGGTGATATGCTCAACGCTGGGTATCCTGCTCATCGGAAAGGCCCGGGCCATCGGCGCCATCGGCCCTCTGGGCGGGGCGCTTCTGGCTACTACGATCTCCCAGCAGATGGCCATCTCAATGGGCGCAAACGACGTGGCCGTGTTCGTGATGATAGTTCTGGTGCTTCAGATGCTCGTGGGCCTGCCCATAGCCTCCATATGTCTGAAGCAGTATATCAAGAGCGCCCGGCGCAATGGCGAGCTCGCCGCCTATGCCCAGAGCCGGATCGGAGCAGGCGCTGAAGCGGTCAAAGAGGCTGAGGTGAAAAAACAGAGCGCCCTTGCCAAATATCTCGACTGTGACTATTGGATATTTTTCAAGGTCGCCCTTATCGGCTTCGCGGCCTATGCCTGCGGGACCTTCCTTGCACCCCGCACCGCGAACATAATAAACGCCACCCTCTGCTATCTGATTTTCGGCATGGCTGCCGCCGAGACGGGCCTGGTCGAGCGCTCCCCCCTGCAAAAGGCCGGCTCCCAGGGGATAATATACTTTGCCCTCTTCTCGCTGCTTCTCTCGACTTTCGCCAGCGTGACCTTTGAGGTGCTCATTTCCCAGATAGTCCCGGCCCTTCTCATCATCGTCCTTGCCGCCGTCGGCATGCTCCTGTTTTCCGGTCTGCTGGGCAAGATACTGAAGGTCGACCCCTGGCTCGCCATGGGGATATCCATGTGCTGTTATGTAGGCTATCCCGGCAGCCAGATAGTGGCCGAGGAGGTCATAAAGGGCTCACCCGAGCTGAGCGCCGAGGAGTTGAGCGCATGCAAGGCCCTCATCATCCCCCGCATGATCCTCGGCTATTTCGTCTCGGCCATCACCTCCATCATCGCCGCCAGCGTCGCCGTCGGCTTTATGTTCTGACCACGCAAGATACGACGCTTATGACCCCTGGGCTCCCTCCCTGAGGGAGTTGCGGCTGTAGCTGGATGACTGCCAGCGCGAGATACAACGCTTCAATCCCTTGCCACACTATATCACCCTTTCGCAAACCATACCTGCGCCAAACTCCCTCCGTCACGGCTCACGCCGTGCCACCTCCCTCGGGGAGGGAGGCCAGGGGCTGCCGGTTTATTTGGCTGCGGCAGAGTTTGAAAAGACCCGCGGCTTTTAGGGCCTAAGTCCCTAAAAGCCGCGGGTCCTTATATTTCAGCCTCACCCCAGGGCTGTGGCCGCCTGTTCATAGTAGTAATTCACCAGCAGGTCAACGCAGGCGCCGTAGCTTTTCAGACCCAGGCTCTGGTCATAGCTGTGGAGAAAGCCCTCGTACACGGCGTTGGACACGGCCTGCACCGGCGTTTCAAACTGGGCCCAATAGTCCCTGGCGGCGGCAAAGTCGCGAAGGACATTATCGCTAAGGCCCGCGTATATCTCCCTCCAGGCCTCCTGATCCGCTCCGTACAGGGCGTTTCCCAGGTGGGTATAGGCCAGAAGGCAGGCGGAATAGCAGTAGTCCGCGTCGCCATAGCGGAGGCTGGCCAGCACCGCCACGAAATTTGCCTCCTGCTCCTTGGCAACGCCCCTTTGGTGGGCCAGCTCATGGGCGATGGTAGAGGCGAAAAGCCCCGGAGGAAAGTCGGTATTCACATTGGCCTCCGCCGTGAAGGGGAAGAAAAAGCCCGTAAAATCCGCGTAGCTCATCAGCTTTGAAAAGTGAAACGCCTTCGCGCGGACTCTCGGCCCATCGAGGCAGGGGAAATCCTCCGCAATGCCGTCGTATAGCTCGACCGACTTGTCCATGATTGCGGCCCGATCCGGGGCATAAAGTCCCTCGTCCCGGTCCACCTGCTCCCCATAACAGTTTGCAAGGCCGGCAAAATAGGCCGTCACAGTCTCAAGCTGGGCGCTGCTTATCTCCCCCGCCTCAAGACCGCTGACTGTCTCAAAATCGTCTCCATAATAATAAACTCCCCATAGCAGGCAGAACATAGCATAGACAAACAGCAGGGCAGCCAGCAGGCGAATAAAAATTATGTAAACCGTTTTTAGCTTGGCTTTGCTTCGTATCACAGCAAATATTGAATATATTATGTAAACTGTTCCTCCACCCAGGGCCAGGTATATCAGCAGCTCCGCCAGGGAAAAGGAGAAAAACGAGCAGAGCCTCGCCAGAAAACCGTGGACGGGGCGGACAAAATTCTCCGACAGGAAGGACATCAGGGGCTTATTGCCCCGGGTGAAAAGGTGCAGCAGAATAAGCCCGGCGCTTGCAAGGGCCAGGCAGTGCCAAGCGGGACACAGGGCG
>DBGBEC010000130.1:0-8508 GCA_048477415.1 Candidatus Limivicinus sp.
ATAAATTTATATATTTTACTTGACAAATTTTGATCCCGGGTCTATACTCAGGCCAAAGACACAGAAAGGGATGGTGGCGTTTTGAAGAAGACATTGTACAGCCTTATGCTCAACGACGAGGTGGTCCGCGAGGTGGACGCGCTGGCACACAGGCTGGGGACCAACCGCTCCAGCCTTATAAACCAGATACTGGCGGAATATGTGGACTATACCACGCCGGAACAGCGGATAAACCAGGTGCTCTCAGCCATAGAGCAGCTTATGAGCCCTTCCCGGGAGCTGGTGCCCTTCTTTTCGCCCAACAGCTTTTCCATGTCGCTGAAGAGCTCGCTGGAATATAAATACCGGCCCACGGTCAAGTACGAGGTGGAGCTGTACCGGGGCGGGGGCGAGGATATGGGGGCCCTGTCCGTGCTGTTCAGGACCCAGTCGGCGGCCCTTATCGGGGCGATGACGGAGTTTTTCCGGCTGTGGAAGCAGATAGAAGACCTTCATCTGCCCTCCGCCGGCAGCGGCAGGCGGGAGTATGCCCTGTACGAGGGGAAATTCACCCGGAGCCTCGCCGCCCCTGGCCAGGAATGCGAGGCCCAGGAGCTGGCCGGAGCCATATCTGAATATATAAAGCTCTTCGACAAGCTTATGAAGGGCTATCTCAGCGGCCGCTATGACGCCCACCAGGTGGAGGGGGCCTATTACTCGCATCTCATCAACAGCAGGATAAGAATTTGACGGGAGGTCAGGACATGAACGAACAGAAATACACTCAAAAAAGCCTTGAGGCTCTCCGGACGGCCCAGAACATGGCCCTGGAGAACCGGAACAATTATATAACGCCGGAGCACCTGCTCTATGCCCTTGTTGACCAGGACGGGGGTCTTATCCCCTCTCTGCTGGGCAAAATGGGGGTGGACTGCGACCAGCTTCTGGGAGAACTTGACGGGGCCATCGCCGCCCTGCCAAAGCTGGGCAGCGTGGAGGAGGCCTATCTCTCCCAGGAGACGGGCCGTGTCCTGGCCGCGGCGGAAAAGGCCGCCAAGGCCGCGGGAGACAGCTATATCTCCGTGGAGCACATGATGGAGGGGCTCTTCACCGCCGCCCCGGGGATAAAGCGGCTTTTCGCCGACCACGGCATAAGCAGGGCCGCTTTCAAGGCGGAGCTTTCCAAGGTGAAGTCCGCCCCTGTCACCGGGGACGACCCGGAGAGCAGCTATGACGCGCTTTCAAAATACGGCACGGACCTGGTGGCCCGGGCCCGGGAGAACGAGCTGGACCCGGTGATCGGCCGGGACACGGAGATACGCAACGTTATCCGCATACTCTCCCGCAAGACGAAGAACAACCCCGTGCTCATAGGGGAGCCGGGGGTCGGCAAGACCGCCATCGCCGAGGGCCTGGCCCAGCGGATAGTCCGGGGCGACGTGCCCGAGGGGCTGCGGGATAAGTCCATCTTTTCCCTGGATATGGGGGCCCTTATCGCCGGGGCCAAATACCGGGGCGAGTTTGAAGAGCGGCTGAAGGCCGTGCTGGAGGAGATACGCCGCTCCGAAGGGGGGATCATCCTCTTTATAGACGAGTTGCACACCATAGTCGGCGCGGGGAAGACCGAGGGCAGCATGGACGCGGGGAACCTGCTCAAGCCCATGCTGGCCCGGGGCGAGCTGCACTGTATCGGCGCCACCACGCTGGACGAATACAGAAAATATATCGAAAAAGACGCTGCCCTTGAGCGCCGCTTCCAGCCTGTACAGGTGGACGAGCCCAGTGTGGAAGACACCATATCCATCCTCCGCGGCCTCAAGGAGCGCTATGAGGTCTATCACGGGGTGCGTATCCACGACGCGGCCCTTGTGGCCGCCGCCACCCTCTCCAACCGCTATATAAGCGACCGCTTTCTCCCGGACAAGGCCATTGACCTGGTGGATGAGGCCTGCGCCCTTATCCGCACGGAGATCGACTCCATGCCCTCGGAGCTGGACGACATACGCCGGAAGATAATGCAGCTTGAGATAGAGGAGATGGCCCTGAAGAAGGAGGAGGACCAGCTCAGCCGTGAGCGGCTGGAAAAGCTCCGCCGGGAGCTGGCGGAGCTGAAGGACAAATTCAACGCCATGAAGGCCCGCTGGGAGCGGGACAAGGACAGCGTGGACAAGGTGAAGGAGCTCAAATCAGAGATAGAGCGGCTCCACGCCGAGATGGAGAATGCCCAGCTCAACTATGAATATGAAAAGGCCGCAAGGCTGAAATATTCTGAGCTCCCTGCCCTTGAAAAGCAGCTCGAACAGGCGGAAAAGGCCTCAGAGGAGGAGAAGCAGGACACCCTGGTCCACGACACCGTGGGCGAGGAGGAGATATCCGGTATCGTCGCGAAGTGGACGGGCATCCCCGTGTCCAGGCTGATGGAGGGCGAACGGGAGAAGATACTCCAGCTCGACAAATACCTCCACAGGCGGGTCATCGGCCAGAACGAGGCGGTCGAGAAGGTGACGGAGGCCATCATCCGCTCCCGCGCCGGTATAGCCGACCCGGAGCGGCCCACAGGCTCCTTCCTTTTCCTGGGCCCCACGGGCGTGGGCAAGACGGAGCTTGCCAAGGCTTTGGCCGACTGCCTGTTTGACGACGAGCGGAGCATGGTACGCATTGATATGAGCGAGTACATGGAGAAATTTTCCGTCTCCCGGCTCATCGGAGCGCCTCCCGGCTATGTGGGCTATGACGAGGGGGGCCAGCTCACCGAGGCGGTGCGCCGCAAGCCCTACAGCGTGGTGCTCTTTGACGAGATAGAAAAGGCCCACCCGGATGTGTTCAACATCCTGCTCCAGATCCTGGATGACGGCCGGATAACAGACTCTCAGGGCCGCACTGTAGACTTCAAGAACACCATCATCATCCTCACCTCGAACCTGGGCAGCCAGTATCTGCTTGAGGGCATAGACGCCCAGGGCAATATAAGCCCCCAGGCCCAGGAGGCGGTGATGGGAGAGCTCCGCCGGGCCTTCCGGCCTGAGTTCCTCAACCGGCTGGACGAGACCATAATGTTCCATCCCCTGGGCAGGGAGCAGCTTTCCGGGATAATCGACATCATGATAGAGGGGCTGAGAACGCGGCTTCAGGCCCAGTCCCTGAAACTGAGCCTGACGGAGAGCGCCAGAGAGCTTATCATCGACCGGGGCTACGACCCCCTCTACGGCGCAAGGCCCCTCCGCCGTTATCTCCAGAGCAGCGTGGAGACTCTCGTGGCCCGGGCCATACTCCAGGGCCGCCTCCCCGCCGGGGCCACCCTTACCATAGACGCTCAAAACGGCGAACTTGTCTGCCGCTAAGACCGCAGCCACATCAGCAGACGGCCCCTTCTTCCTTATCCAAATCAAACCCGCTTCGCTGGGCTTTGATTTGGTATTGGTAACGATCGATCAGGCTTATTGCTGGCGGGGATCGTATCACGAGAATTGCGGGTCGCCGTTGCCTGCGGCCCCCTCGAGCTCCCCCGCTTTGCTGTTTGTCTCACTCTTGCCTATAGCTTTTTGACAGTTCCAGACCGCCCCCGGCCCCCTCGAGGAGGGAGCCGGGGGCGGCAGTTTGGGGCATATCGCCGGAGCGGAGGCCCTTGGATGAAGGAGGTCTTTACTTGTCCTCTTCCCAGGTACGGCGGCTTATTATATAGCGGGGGCGGTGCTTAGTTTCCATGTAGATCTTCCCGATATATTCGCCTATGATACCAAGACATATGAGCTGCACGCCGCTTACGAAGCAGACGATACAGGTCATGCTGGCCCAGCCTGCCACGGCTTCACCGAGGAGGGCGGTTATAAGGGCCCAGATGACGCCTACAAAGCTTATAAGGGCCACCAGCACGCCAAAGCCCGTGATAAGGCGAAGGGGCTTGACGGAGAGGCTGGTTATCCCGTCCACCGCAAGGGCTATCATCTTCTTCAGGGGGTAATGGCTCTCACCGGCCAGGCGCTCCGCCCGGGAATAGCTGACGGTGGTGCTTTTGAAGCCCACCAGGGGCACCATGCCCCGGAGGAAGAGGTTCACCTCGCCGAATTTGGCAAGCTCTCTCAGCGCCCGGGCGCTGATGAGCCGATAGTCCGCGTGGTTATACACCACCTCGGCCCCCATGGATGAGAGAAATTTATAAAAGCTCTGGGCGGTGAAGCGCTTGAAAAAGGTGTCTGTCTCCCGGCTGGAGCGAACGCCATACACCACGTCGCAGCCGTCAAGGTAGGCGTCTACCATGGCGTCCATGGCGTTGATGTCGTCCTGCCCGTCACAGTCGATAGAGATGGTGATATCACAGCGATCCTTTGCCTCCATCAGCCCGGCCAGGACTGCGTTCTGGTGGCCCCGGTTCCGGCTCTGGCTTATGCCGATGAAGCGGCTGTCCTCCTCCGCCAGGCGGCTTATTATCTGCCAGGTAGCGTCACGGCTGCCGTCGTCCACGAAAAGAATGCGGCTTTCCGGGCTTATGAGCCCCTTTTCGCTGAGACTTTCCAGCTTTTTGAGGAACATGGGCGCCGTGACGGGCAGGACTTCCTGCTCGTTATAGCAGGGGATGACAATGAAAAGTTTGGGCAGCATTCGGGCTCCTTTCCGGCCTGGCGGCCTGTCAATAAAATGCGGCGACAGGCTGTTCCGGTGCGGGGCACTCTGCGGCGCTGATATAGCTCAGCACCGGCCCCTTTTTGCCGTAGGCCCGGTTGAAGCGGAAGCTTATCTTCGCCGTAAGGATCATCCAGGTGTCGTCTTTAACGGTTTCCGCCTTGTCCCACTGGCAGACCAGGGCGGCGAACTGGATATCTTCCACGCAGCAGGTCATGACGTGGCGGCCCACGATGAAGCTGCCGGAGGGTATCTTCCTGCGCTGGAGGGCCCGGCACTTGAAGCGCACGGTCTTCCCCTCGTACTTTTTCGGTTCCTCGGCCATGTCCCTGTACCACTCGGCATAGTCGTCGTCGCCTATCTCCACGATGGGGGCGTCCAGGTCAAAGGGCAGGGGGTCTTCAATGTCGTCATACTCCACCTTGCCCTCCGGCGACTCGTAGGCGATGTCGGCCCGGCGGGAAGCGCCCCGGACTATCCGGTGGAATTCCATTTTGTCCATGTCCTTTTTGAAGCGGTTGAATACCACCAGTTCGCAGCTTTTCAGCTTGTCATACACAAGCTGGCGCATGTTGGCGTTATAGCTTATGAAGCTGCCGGCGTCCGCAAACATGAACTCCTGATAGACCATCCATCTCTCCGGCAGGGCGGAGTACAGGCTGTCCAGCAGCCACATGCCGTTGTATTCTATTACTACCCGCTCCGCCTTCGTCTCTTTGAGCCAGGCCTCAAGCCGCTCTTTTGTCAGCTCCTCCTGGTTTTCAAGGCTCCTTATGAAGACGGAGGGGTCGGCAAACTGTTCCGGGGCATATTCCTCTTCCCCCTCCTCGCAGAGGAGGAGCAGTGTCCGCTCCCCGTTGCAGAAGCGCTTGTCCTCCAGCGTCTCCTGGATGAAGCGGGTCTTCCCGGCCTCTAAAAAACCGGTGAAGAGATATACGGGGATATCCTTTTTATCACTCAATTTCAAACAGCTCCTTCAGCGCCTCTTCCTGAAGCTTTGAGCCGATCACGCAGAAACGGCCTGTGACGGCGGGGCTTCCCCGGCGGATGTCCATCTCCCCGGGCACATAGTCAAAGTACAGCCAGCCCCCGTCCTCGCTCTCGACAATGCCCTTGGCACGGAGCACAAGGCCAAAACTCCCGCCCTCGTCCAGGGCGGAGAGGAGGGAACGAAGCTTCTCCTCGCTGAATTTCCTGGGCGTTTCCACGCCCCAGCTTGAAAAGACCTCATCGGCATGGTGGTGCTCGTGCTCATGGTCATGGCAGCCGCAGGAGCAGCTCTCATCGTGCTCGTGGTGGTGCTCGTGCTCATGGTCATGGCAGCCGCAGGAGCAGCTCTCGTCGTGCTCATGGTGATGTCCGTGCTCATGCTCGTGCTCCATGGCTTTAAGCTCCGCCTTCAGGCCCCGCTCCTCCATGGCCTCCAGTATCTGCGCGCCGCTGAGCTTGTCCCAGGCTGTGCTTATAAGGCCGGCGGAGGGGTTCAGGCCCCGGAGCAGCTCCGCCGCCTGAAGAAGCTTTTTGTCCCCGGCGGTGTCTGCCCGGCTTAGAACGATAAGGTCGGCATTCTGCACCTGGTCGTTGAAAAACTCGCCGAAATTGCGCATGTACATGCGGCATTTTCCCGCGTCCACCACAGTGAGCTTCGTGCCCAGGGCTATGCCCTCCACCTGGCTCACAGCCCGGGCCACGTCGGAGAGCTTGCCCACGCCGGAGGGCTCGATGATTATCCTGTCGGGGGCGTAGTCGTCCAGGACCTTTTTAAGAGCGGTGGTGAAATCCCCCACCAGGGTGCAGCAGATACAGCCGGAGTTCATCTCCCGTATCTCCACCCCCGCGTCCCGGAGAAAGCCCCCGTCGATGGCGATCTCGCCGAACTCGTTCTCTATGAGCACAAGCTTCTCGCCCTTATAGCCCTCTGAGATGAGCTTGCGTATAAGCGTGGTCTTCCCGGCGCCGAGAAAGCCGGAAAAAATGTCGATTTTTGTCATGTTGTCAAATCTCCTTCCCGCCCCCCGAAAGGGCAGATCTTGCAGGCTGCTTCATCGTCATGTAAAACTAAAAAAACCAGCCGACAGCGGCACAAGACCACTGGATGAAAACAGTCAAAGACTATTTTCCACATGCGGTATTATAGCGCTTTTGCCGGATTTTACAAGGGGATTTCAGGGCTCCGGCAGCTTTATTATCACCGTGTCCCCCTCCAGACGCACAGAGTCCGGTGCAGGCCAGGGAGCCATGGCCTCGGTTGCCTCCATGGCCTCCAGCTCTTCCAGCCGCTGGGGACTGACGGCGAGGTAGCCGCTGTCCATGTAGTTTGTAAGGTAGAGGGAGGCATATGTGTGATCGAAGAGCAGGGTCTGGCGGAGCTGGTGGGCGTGGACCGTTATCTCGCCTATGCCCCTGGCCCCGGAATTGACGAGGGAGCTGTCGCCCCCGCCCACAAAGGCGATATAATCCACCTCGCCCTTGTCCAGCAGGTGGATGCGGCAGAGCATCTCCGTGGCCTGGGCCTGGCTGAGCCGGGCGCATTTCTCCATCTCGAAATAGCATACGTTGGCCTGAAGGGCGAACTTGCCGACGAGCAGGGCGAAGAACAGGGCCGCCGCCCCGGCCGACCGGGGGCTGAAAAAGCCATCAAACAGGAAAATGGTGAAGATATAAAGCACTGCCAGGCTCTGAAGCATGAGCAGATGATAGCTGACCCCGGGCGATACGAAAAGCCAGACACAGGCAAAAAAGGGCATAGCCAGCAGGGAGAGAAGCCCAAGGGCCAGCCGCCCCGGCTTTTTAAACAGCCCTCGCCTTGCTGCGGTGAGCCCCAGAGTTAGGGCGAAGAGCAGCAGGAAAACAAGGTTTAGAACCGCGTAAAGGGTGAAGCCCTGCTGAAAGACATTGCGCCCCATAAAAAAGCTTGCCAGCACCCTCAGCATCTCCTTCAGGGCGGCGACCAGGGAAGCGGGGCTTATTTTCCCGAGGCTGTCCATGCCCTGATAGGCCCCGGCGGAGACGCCGCTGATACCCATAGCCAGCTTCCACACTAAATAATACGCCAGAAGCCCCAGCCCGTAAACAAGGAACTGCCGGATGACCCAGTTTTTTATCTCCCCAGCGCTCAGCTCCCCCCTGAGCAGCGCCCATATAAAAGCGCAGAGCGCCAGCAGCAGGGCGAAGGACACATAGGCCTGGTATATCCCGCAGCTAAGGGCCAGGAGCAGGGCCGCCAGGGGCCAATGAAACGCCTTTTTGTCCCCAGGCAGAGAAAGCCTTGCCGCCAGGGCCGAAAGAAGCATGGCCAGCATATAGCCATCTGCGGTGAACTCAAAAAAGAAGCTGTTGGTGATGCAGGGAAAGACCGCCAGCAGCGCCCCCGCAAGACCCGCGGCGAATGGGTTTTCGACCCGGAAAATGTCCGCTATCACCGCTGCCGTAAGGCCGATGTAGACAAGGGACAAAAGCCCGTTCACCCAGGGCAGGTCGAAATATGAGCTGGGCAGGCAGGCCAGGGATAAAAGCCAGCGGCCGGAGGCTATCATATTCTGGGCGGAATAGAGATTATACAGAGCGTCGTGATTTGGCAGAGTGTTGGTGAATTTATAAAGATGTGCGATAAGGCCGATGACCAGAGCGGAGAAGAATGCGGCCTTCCAGCTCCTCTTGGCGTTTTTATAAATTTCTGACAGTCGCTCTCCCATAGGTACCGTCCCCCCCTTTTTCAACTTTTTCGGTCGCCCCGAAAGGGGCGAGAAAAAGGATATGAATTAAAATATAATAGCCGTCCAACGGCTATTATATCATGGCTACGAGGCTGCCGCAAAGGAAATAAATAAAAAATAGCCGCTCCGCGACTATTCTTTTATTTTATGCCCAATAGCTCGCCGCTTGCGCGGCAGCCGCCATAGATGGCGA
>DBGBEC010000131.1:0-4581 GCA_048477415.1 Candidatus Limivicinus sp.
TGCCCTGGTCCTTAAAAGTTCGGAACGTGTGTAGGCTTTGAGTTCGTTGCAGAATTTGATCTTCATGGTAAGTCCTTCTTTCTATGTAGATTTTCCAATATTCTACAGGAAATATGAAGTTTGCGCCATGAAGCACGCTTCAGGAATTTGGGGAAATATAAAGCTTGGGACAAAAGCCTTTGGCTTTTGCCCCAAGCGCAGACTGTCAAAAAACTATAGGTCAGAGCGAGACAATTGGCAAAGCGGGGGAGCTCGAGGGGGCCGCAGGCCCGCCTCGTATTCCAATCCCCGCCAGCAATAAGCCTGATTTATCAGGCGTTTGCCGAGCAACGCGAGATTTTTTGTGATATCACGCTTTCACAAAAAATGTGGCGGATTAAGCTGTTTCTTATGACGTTTGGTACCTCAGTGGCAGTGCTCGCAGTCGTGGATCAAGAAGTCTTTGGCTTCGTATTCGATCCCGTTTTTGTCGTAATAGTCCTTTACGGCGGCCCGGACGGCCTCTTCGGCCAGAACGGAGCAGTGGATCTTATGGGCGGGCAGCCCGTCCAGGGCGTCTACTACGGCCTGGTTTGAGAGCTTCAGGGCCTCCTCGATGGGCTTGCCTTTTATCAGCTCCGTGGCCATGGAGCTTGTGGCGATGGCGCTGCCGCAGCCGAAGGTGTTGAACTTGCAGTCGCTTATCACGCCGTCTTCCACCTTGATGTACATGCGCATGATGTCGCCGCATTTGGCGTTGCCCACTTCGCCGATGCCGTCGGCGTCTTCTATCTTGCCCACGTTTCTGGGGTTTTGAAAATGGTCCATGACCTTGTCGCTGTATAAAGCCATTTTATTATCCTCCTGTAGTCACTGTCTGTAAGTCATATTAGATGGGGCCGGAGGCCCTTTTCAAGCTCGTCCCAGACGGGGGACATGTTCCGCAGATACGCCACCACCCGGGGCACCACTTCGATGATGTGGTCGATCTCCTCCATGGTGTTATACTCGCCGATGGAGAGCCGCAGGGAGCCGTGGGCCACTTCGTGGGGGAGACCCAGGCTGAGCAGCACATGGCTGGGGTCCAGAGAGCCGGAGGTGCATGCGCTGCCGGAGGAGGCGCAGATCCCGTTGGCGTCCAGCATGAGCAGCAGCGACTCGCCCTCGATGCCCTCAAAGCACATGTTCACCGTGCCGGGCACATGCCGCTCAAGGCTGCCGTTTATCCGGCTGTGGGGTATCTTGCTCAGCTCAGCAAAGAGCCTGTCCCGCATGGGTATTATCTTCCGGTCGTTCTCCTCCATGTTATCCACCGACTCCTTCAGGGCGGCGGCCAGGGCCACTATGCCGGCCATGTTCTCCGTACCGCCCCGCTTGCCCCGCTCCTGAGCGCCGCCCTCGATAAGGCTGAAAACGGGGATGTTCTTTGCGGCATAGAGCACGCCCACGCCCTTGGGGGCATGGAATTTGTGGCCGGAGAGGGAGAGCATATCGATGTTCATGGCCTTCACATCAATGGGCATGTGCCCGGCGGCCTGAACAGCGTCCGTGTGGAAGGGAACGCCCCTCTCCCGGCAGATGGCGCCGATCTCCTTTATGGGCTGAACGGTGCCTATCTCGTTGTTGGCGAACATCACGGTAACAAGGCAGGTATCCTCGCGGATGGCGGCCGCCAGCTCCTCCGGTCTTACTACTCCGTCCTCGTGCACATCGAGCAGCGTGACCTCATAGCCCTCCTTTTCCAGCCGGTTCAGGGCGTGGAGCACGGCATGATGCTCAAACTTTGTGGAAATGATGTGCCGCCTGCCCTTCTTCGCCCCGAGCCTGGCGGCGGAGAAAATGGCCTGGTTGTCCGCCTCGCTGCCGCCGGAGGTGAAATATATCTCCTTCGGCTCGGCCCCTATGCAGGCGGCCACCTGCCGCCTCGCCTCCGCCAGGGCCTCCGTGGCCCGCTGGGCAAAGGCGTACAGGCTGGAAGGATTTCCGTACTCCGTGGTGAGATAGGGGAGCATGGCATCCAAAGCGGTCTTGCTCACGCTGGTGGTGGCGGCGTTATCCGCGTATACGAACATAGTCTCAGATCCTTTCTGTATATTAGAGTTAAATAAAGATCGGTTTTATCCGGCTGTGCTATAATTCCTACTTTTATAATAGGAATTATAGCACAGCCTCCTGATTTGTCAAGGGCTTCCACTTCTCGCCGCTGAGCAGGTCCTGGAGGCTCACCGTGTCAAGATAGGCGTTCGTGATGTCGTCCAGCTCCTTCCACATGGGCACGGTCATGCACTCCGCCGCGTGCTCGCAGTTTACACTGCCGGACTTTATGCAGGAGACCGGGGCCAGATTGTCCTCTATCGAGCGAAGTATCTCGCCCACGGTGTAGTCGGCGCTCCCGCGGCTGAGCCTGTATCCCCCTTCTTTTCCCCGGCTGCTCTCCACAAGACCGGCCTTTTTCAGGCTGCCTACTATCGTCTCCAGATATTTCATGGAATAGCCCTGCCTGTCGGCGATGGTCTTCAGGGATATAAAATCCTTCTCCGGGTGCTGGGCCAGATCCAGCATGACCCGCAGGGCATAGCGCCCCTTACTGGTAACGTTCAAGGACACCCCTCCTTCGGATAATTCCTATGAGCCTAATCTACCATAAAAATAGTAGGAATTAAAGCCCTGGACGCGGCTTTTTCGCCCGACTTGCTGTGCAAAAAACGCACAGCAAAATATGAAATTACCTCTTGCTTTATTACGCTAATGTGTTATTATACTACCGTAATCAATCATTGCTTTGGAGGAACAAAAAATGAAAAAGATAAGCGCTCTTATACTTGCTCTTGTGATGCTTCTCAGCCTCTGCGCCTGCGGCAGCCAGCCCGCTCCCGCCGCGACTGAAGCCCCGACTGAGGCCCCGGCCGACGCGCCTGCCGACGCCCCCGCCGATGAGGTCGTCGAGAGCGACCTGGCCTATGTCCAGGAGAAAGGCACCCTCATCGTTGGCATAACCGACTTCGCCCCCATGGACTATAAGGACGAGGACGGTCAGTGGATCGGCTTTGACGCGGACATGGCCAAAGCCTTTGCCGAGTACATCGGCGTTCAGGTCGAATTCATCGAGATCGACTGGGACAACAAGCTTCTTGAGATAAACAACAAGAGCATCGACGCCGTGTGGAACGGCATGACCCTGACCCCCGAGGTGCTCAACGCCATGAACTGCTCCGAGCCCTACTGCAATAACGCCCAGGTAGTGGTGGTAAAGGCCGAGGTAGCCGACCAGTATCAGGACAAAGAGAGCCTGGCAGAGCTGAACTTTGCTGTTGAGGCCGGTTCCGCCGGCGAGGCCGCCGTGAAGGAGCTGGGGCTTGAGCCCACCGCCGTCCAGACCCAGGCTGCCGCCCTGATGGAAGTTGCCGCCGGCACCTCCGACGCCTGCGTTATCGACCTGCTGATGGCCGGCGCCATGATAGGCGAGGGCACCAGCTATCCCGAGCTGAGCTACACCGTGGAGCTGACCACTGAGGAGTACGGCGTTGGCTTCCGCTCCGGCAGCGACCTGGCCGACAAGTTCAACGAGTTCTACGCCCAGGCCTTCGCCGAGGGCAAGGTGGAAGAGATAGCCAAGGTCTACGGCGTGCAGGAGTCTATCATCTCCAAATAAGCCTTGTAAAGAATTGGGAAATACACTATAATGCTCAAAGACAAAGGCCGGATGGCCTTTGTCTTTGAGACTGTGTGGTCGGCGCGTTTAAAAGCTGTGGCTGACGGCCCTGCGGCATTATATCCGCAGCTCCAGGGCGGGCAGAGCTTTCTAAAGATATAAAAATGGTCCGGGCTTGCCGGGCCGGACAGAGGTAGTCATGTTTCAAACGGTTATCAGTTCCCTGAATGAGGGCTTTTTAAAATCGCTGGAGATATTTGCCCTCACTCTGCTGGGGGCCATTCCCCTGGGGCTTATCATCTCCCTGGGCTCCATGAGCAGGATAAAACCCCTGAACTATTTTATAAAGCTTGTTGTCTGGATAATCAGGGGCACGCCTCTAATGCTCCAGCTCCTCATAATCTACTATGGCCCGGGGCTCATCCTGGGGAACAACTGGTGGGGCAGCGGCGCCGCCGGCCGCTTTGCCGCGGCCATGGTGGCCTTTGTCTTCAACTACGCCTGCTATTTTTCCGAGATCTTCCGGGGCGGTATCGAGGCTGTGCCCCGGGGCCAGAAGGAGGCCGGACAGGTCCTGGGCATGACCAACACCCAGATCTTTTTCAAGGTGACGCTTATGCAGGTCATAAAGCGGATAGTTCCCCCCATCGGCAACGAGGTCATCACTCTGGTGAAGGACACCTCACTTGTCCGGGTCATCTCTGTTTATGAGGTCATGTGGAACGGCCAGGCCTTTATAAAATCGGCCGGTATAATCTGGCCTCTGTTTTTCACCGGCGTGTACTATCTGGCCTTCAGCGGCCTGCTCACCCTGTTTTTCGGCTGGGTGGAGAAAAAGCTGGACTATTTCCGTGTATAGGGGGGCGAGGATATGGCTTTGCTTGAAGTAAAAGATCTGCGCAAGAATTTCGACTCTCTTCAGGTGCTCAAGGGGATAAGCTTCTCCATGG
>DBGBEC010000132.1:0-3627 GCA_048477415.1 Candidatus Limivicinus sp.
GAGCCAGCCTGTGCCGTCCACATACACCTCTACCCAGGCGTGGGCGTTTTCGCCCCGGACCTGGCTGAAGCTCCCCGGCTCAGACTGGGCGAGAAAGCCCTCTGTCACCCGGGCGGGTATACCCAGGCTCCTATACATTACCGCCGCAGCGGTGGCAAAATGCACGCAATATCCGCTCTCCGCCTCCTGAAGGAAATATAGGGCGAAGTCGTCGCTGGGATAGGGGAGCGTTCCAATGTCATAAGGCACCAGGGCCTGGATATAGGAGGCTACCTCCTGTATTATACCGGGGCTCTCGGGAACGAGCCCGGCCCCGGCGGCTATGGCTCTTACCGCCTCCCCGGTCTCCTGGGGAAGCCTTGTGTACACATCCCGTGCGTATTCCCTGTACGCGAGCTCCGCCTGCGCATACTCCTCAGGGAGCTGAAGCCTCTGGAGGGAGGCGGGATAGACCACATATTTCAGGCTGTATCCCATCTCTCCGCCGCTGGGCACAAAGCTGTCTCCGCCGCTGAGCAGTGAGTAATAGGGGATGAGCATGCACTCCCCCGGGAAAGAGAGGGACAGCTCCATCTCATAGCTCTGCCCACCAGCTGCCGCAGCCGCGGCCGCCGTGAAGGGGAGAGAGTCTGCGGGGGAGCCCTCCTCTGCCGGAAGCCAGCCTGTTCCGGTATACTCCCCGTAGGACCGGCCTCTCAGGTATATATGCCCATCCTGTTCGGTCTTGAATTCCAGGTATACAGTGTCGAGATCATCTCTGTCCGCAGCGGCTTCCAGGTCAAGGGGCTCGGCCTCGCTTCCAAGGCTTCCGGGGTCAGGGAGCTCATCGCCGCCGTTATCCGGCGCACTGTCTGCCGGGGGGACAAGGTCAAGCTCACCGGCCTTTTCTCCCAGCCAGCGGCTCAGCGCGGCGCCCAGCCTGTCAAAGCGCTGGCTGAGACTTATATCCTCCTGGCTGTAGCTGTACCTTTCCGGGCCAAAGAACAGCAGCCCCGCAGTTAGAAGAAGGACCGCCGGTAGGGTCCCGGCGAAAACAGCCCTGCCCTGGTTCCCCACGGGATCAAATTTATCCCCGCTTAGAATGAGCAGCAGCCAGAACAGCAGCAGCCCGAGAACGGGCAGTATGCCGGGCCTGCCGTTTACCGCGAGGCACGCCGCGAACAGCGGCAGCGAGCCGATAAAACCCAGGGACACCCTGGCGCTGGGTGAGCTGAGAGCCGTTGCCATATAGGCGGCAAGAAGAAAAGCCAAAAACAGGAAGGAGGCCGTGTGCGAATTCACGGCGTTGAGAAAGACATAGCTGCTGCCGGCGGCGTAAAAATGCTCGAAATACGCGCCGGTGAATTTATCCAAAAGGTCCGTGAGCTCCAGCGCCAGCTCCCCGCCATAGATACGCCATATGAGGTACAGCGCCAGTGCGGCCGGGGGAAAGCCCAGAAATATCCCGTGCCTGAAGCTGGAGGCGATCCAAAGGCAAAGGCACAGCAGCCCCAGCCACAGGGGAAAGGCGGCCCCAAGGGAACAACCAAAGCTCTGTGCCATGAGGTAGGCAATGGACATGGAATATAAAACGAGCAGGAAAAGGTTCGCCCCTTTGTTCAGCGCTCTGCTCATCTTTGCCTCACCTCCCCGCCGGATATTATGAACACACACCTGGCCCCGGCGGCGTCAAAGCCCAGTGGCGGCGACATGGGGCGGGAGAGGAGGCCCCGCAGGGCGTCCAGGCTTTCGCTCTCGTTCGCGGCGGGGAAGAGCTCCCCGCTTATTATCACGTGGGGGACCTCCCTCTCGCATAGCTGGAGAGAGAGCCAGTATAAAAGCTCAAGCCCCCTGTCGTCCTGACCGGGCCGGGACAGGACCAGGTATACCTGGTCGTTCTCACAGACCATGGGCTCACGGACGATAAGTTCATCGGTCTTGGAGCTGAGCTTCCAGTGAATGCTGTTCGTCACATCCCCCGGGCGATACTCGCGCAGCTCGTGCTCCTCGGAATAACCGCCGCCGTATTTGGGCTTGAAGCGCTGGGCGGCGTTCAGGGCCGCGTCTATATTCACGCCCTTTTCGGGCCCCAGGGCCTTTGGCAGCACGTATATTTTAAGCTCGGTCCCCGGGCGGCGCTTCAGAACGAAAAGGCCCAGAAGATCCCTGCACTGAAAGGCCGCCAGACGGCAGCGGACAAGACCGCAAAGCTCCGTCGGCAGGGGGACGCCGCCGTCGGAGCTTATGACGCTTTTGTATACATAGTCGTTTTTTATGAGCTCCCCGGCATATACGTTCTCAAACTCAAGGCTGAGACTTACCCGGCTTAGCGGGAAAAGCCCCCTGACATGAAAGTGGACGCCGAGCCTGCGCTCCTCGGCCTTCGTTACCTGGGACGGGCCGGAGAGCGTGACCTGAAGGCCCAGCATCGCAGCCAGGGACAGCAGCAGAGAGAAAAATGGCAGCGCCGCAAGGAGCCCCATGAGATAGGGCCCAAACCAGCCTATATAGCTGAGCCTGAAGAGGTAAGCCCCGCAGAGCAGCAGCAAATAGAGAAAAAAGTTGAGCGTAAACATATCACTTCGCGGCGGGGGCCTTGACCGAGGCGAACATCTCCCCCAGAGCGGCGCTTTTCGATGCGCTGTCCGCGAGCTCCTGGCTCCATATGAGCCGGTGCTCTATGCAGTCTTTAAAGATGAAGCGCACATCCCGGGGCAGAACATAGTCCCGGCCTTGTATCCAGGCCGTGGCCTTCGACAGGGCGGTAAGGGCGATGGAGGCCCTGGGGCTTGCACCCTGGATCACACGGCCGTCGTTTCTCGTGCGGGCGCAGAGCCGCACGATATAGTCGATGAGCTCGTCCTTTATGAATACCTGTTCCACTTCGGCCCGTATCGCCATGAGCTCCTCCTTCGTTACCACCTGGCTGACTGCCTCAAGGCTTATGCCGCGCTGCTTGCGGCGTATCATCTCCATCTCGTCCTCGTGGGCTGGATAGCCCAGGGAGAGGCGGAGCATGAAGCGGTCCATCTGTGAGTCGGGCAGCATGGAAGTGCCCTTGGCCCCGGTGGGATTCTGGGTGGCGATGACGATAAAGGGCTGGGGCACCGGGTAGGTGCTGCCGTCCACAGTGACCTCGCCCTCCTCCATGGCCTGGAGCAGGGCGGACTGGGTGCGGCTGGTGGCCCGGTTCAGCTCGTCCGCCAGGAAAAGGTTGCAGAGCACGGCCCCTTTCTGATAGCGCATAGCGCCGCTGTTTTTATCAAATATAGAGTAGCCCGTGATGTCCGAGGGCAGAACGTCCGGCGTGAACTGGACCCGGCTGTATTCCAGCCCCAGGGCCTTTGACAGGGCCACCGCCATGGTGGTCTTTCCCACACCGGGGATATCCTCCATGAGCACATGACCGCCAGCCACGATGGCGAGGATAAGCTTTATCAGGGTCTCGTCCTTGCCCACGATGACCTTGCTCACCTCGCGTATCATTAGCTTGGCGCTTCCAATATAGCGAAAATCGTTCATAAAACAGTTCTCCGTATTTTTCGTTTGCCCCCATAGGGGTGAGAAAAAGGAAATTAAATCCATAATGGCCGCAGTACGGCTATTATACCATGGGGCCCAGGCACGTTCAAGAATATTAAGTTTAAT
>DBGBEC010000133.1:0-5548 GCA_048477415.1 Candidatus Limivicinus sp.
CATGTTGACACCTCCTGATAGCGGCTGTTCTGAGCAGCTATAATTTTAATCTTTATCCAAAAGCTGCTCAAGCACAGCAAATCTTGGATCAATTTGTTTCCGGCACCCGCAGGGGCCCAGATTAAGATTTTTCCCGCATGTGGAGCAGAGGCCCTTGCAGTCCTCCGAGCAGAGAAACTTGCTCTCCATATCCAGGATGAAACATGTGGACAATACCTCGTCCAGGTCTATTCCGTCCCCGTCCAGCACAAAAAGCTCCGGGTCGTCGGGGGAGCCATCCTCCACTATGACGGCGTCGACGGAGGTCTGCTTCCGGCTTTCAAACTCGCCGCCGCAGCGGTCGCAGATACAGAGCATATCCGCCTCGATAAGGGCCTCAAGCCGCAGCACACCGGCCTCGTTATACACACGGCCCCGGGCGAAGGGAGCAGCGCCGTACCCACGCACCGAGGGAAAGCTCAGCCTGTCCGTCCCGAGCTCGCACTCAAAGGGGACGGAGCCGCCGGGGATCTCTATGATCTCTCTTAATTCAAGCCGCATAAAAGCACCTCACCGCCGCGGACACACGCCGCAACCGCTTAGATATTATAGTTGAACAGTCAAGGCTTGTCAACACAAATTTTCTATAGTATAATCCAAAAAGTCAAAAAAATGGAAAAGCAGAGGCGGCGGCAGACATGAAAGAGATCATCACAGGAAAAAATGACGCGGGACAGAGGCTCGACCGCTTTGTGGGAAAGGCCGTCCCGCTGCTGCCCGAGTCGCTGCTGCAAAAATATATCCGCACAAAGCGCATAAAGCTGAACGGGAAGGGCGCGAAGCGTGACACAAGGCTTGCCCCGGGGGATACCCTCCAATTATATATCAACGACGAATTTTTTGAAAGGCCCCGGGAGGAAAATTCCTGGCTCAAGGTCGGCACGCCCAAGCTGAGCATAGTATATGAGGATGAAAACATCCTCCTGGCCGACAAGAAGCCCGGTATCCTCTGCCACAGCGCCGGCGTATGGGACTATAACACTCTCATCGCCAACATACAGGCCTATATGGCCCAGAGCGGCCAGTGGAAGCCCCGGGAGGAGAACTCCTTTGCTCCAGCCCTCTGCAACAGGATAGACAGGAACACCGGCGGCATAGTGATAGCCGCGAAAAACGCCCAGGCGCTTCGGATAATAAACGAGAAGATACGGGACCGGGAGATAGAAAAATATTACCTCTGCGCCGTCCAGGGCCGGCCCAGGCCCCCGGAGGGAAGGCTTGAAAACTTCCTTTTCAAAGACGCCGGGAAAAACCAGGTCTATGTGAAGGCCCGGCCGGAGCCCGGCGCCAGGTCCGCCGTGACGGAATACAGGCTGCTCGAAAGCGCCGGCCCCCTCTCTCTGGTGGAGTGTCGGCTGCTGACGGGGCGCACCCACCAGATAAGGGCGCAGATGGCCCACGCAGGCTGGCCCCTGCTGGGCGACGGGAAATACGGCAGGGAGCGCTTCAACAGGGATTATGATGAAAAGGGCCAGGCGCTCTACTCCTATAAGCTCCAGTTTTGCTTTAAAACAGACGCGGGAATATTGAACTATCTCAATGGCCGTGAATTTCAGGTGGAGCGGGTGGATTTTGTGGAGAAATACTTCGGTCTCCGCCAGCTCTGATCTAAAGGGAGGAAGCTAAATGCTGAGCATTCTTATAAAAATATTCATCCCCGGCGGAAAAGAGCCGGGGAGCCCGGAGCAGCGGGGGGCCTACGGCACCCTGTGCGGGATATACGGCATATTTCTGAACCTGCTGCTTTTTGCGGGGAAATATTTCGCGGGCCTGCTCTCCGGCTCCGTGGCCATAACGGCAGACGCTTTCAACAACCTGTCCGACGCGGGCTCCTCCGTAATAAGCCTGCTGGGCTTCGTGTTTGCCGGCAAGAAGCCGGACACCGGCCACCCCTTCGGCCATGGGCGGATAGAATACCTGGCGGGGCTGGGGATCTCGCTGATAATAATCCTCATGGGGGTGGAGCTTGGAAAAAGCTCATTTGAAAAGATACTCCATCCCGAGCCCATACAGCCCGGGCTTCTGCCGGCGCTGATACTGCTGGCCTCTATCGCCGTGAAGCTCTATATGTCCGCCTATAACAGGAAGATAGGTAAAAAAATAAACTCCGCCTCCATGCAGGCCACCGCAGCCGATTCGCTCTCCGACTCTGCCGCCACCGCCGTGGTGCTGCTGTCCATGGGAGTGAGCTGGCTCTTCAAGGTGAATATCGACGGCTATGCCGGTCTTGCCGTGGCCGGATTTATCATCTATGCCGGATATGGCGCCGCGAAGGACACTCTGTCGCCCCTCCTGGGACAGGCTCCGGATGGGGAACTCGTCCGCGCCATTGAGGAGACGGTCCTCGCCCATGAGGAGGTGATCGGCATACACGACCTTATCGTCCATGACTACGGCCCGGGGCGGCTCATGGTCTCGCTCCACGCGGAGGTGAACGGCAGCGGGAACATTTTTCAGCTCCATGACGCCATAGACAGCGCGGAAATGGAGATAAACCGGCGCTTCGGCTGCCTCGCCACCATACATATGGACCCCATAGAGGCCGACGACACGGAGGTTGCCCGGCTGCGCCAGGCCGTGGCCGAAAAGCTGAAGGAGCTGGAGCTGGGGATAAGCATACACGACTTTCGCATGGTCCCCGGCCCGACCCACACAAACATGATCTTTGACGCGGCCGTCCCCGCCGCCTGCAAGCTAAGTGATGAGGAGATAAAAACCATGATAAAAGAGCTTGTAAACAAAACCTGGCCCGAGCGCTACGCCGTTGTCAATATAGACAGGATATATTCATAGCCTGAAACAAGCTCAGCCGGCAAAGCGGTCACGCTTTGCCGGCTGGGGGATATCCAGGACCTATATATAATACTTCGGTTCTTTTCTCAGTGAGCAGGTTTTTTTCAGGCCCAGTGTGGCGGCCATCCTCATGGCTTTCGGCAGGCTCCTGGCCCCGCTGGGGCAGGCGCTCACACAGGCCATGCAGCTTATGCACCTGTCCTTGTCCGTTTTCCGTGGCTTGCCCCTAAGTATGGCCCCGGCAGGGCAGTGGTTATAGCAGGCGCCGCAGGCAAGGCATTTGGAGGCGGTGAAGACCGGCTTCATCGGCACGCCCTTGTACTCCCTGTAGGGCCGCCCGCCCGGCAGGGTGACGAGCTCCGGGCTGACAAGGCTCCCTATCCGGTCTCTCAGGGCAAAGGCGAATTTATCCATCACCCGCGCGTCCTGAGCATCCGGCCTGTCGGCCCCGAATTCCGGGCATATGGAGTGGGGGGCGATAAACTCTGCCCCGGCGATGGTCACAAAGCCCGCGGCCAGGGCCGCATCCTCCATCTCCAGCAGGGCATCGTCGATGGCACGGTTTCCGTAAACCGCAACAAGGACAGCCGGCGTGACAGAGCCTCTCAGGGTCTTGAGACGCTCATACATGGGGGCGGGTATCCTGCCGCCGAAAACAGGGAAGAGGAACACAGCCAGCTCATCCTGGGCAAAACGCCGCTCCGGCGCGCCCGCCGTGATGTTCAGCTCCTCTGTCCTGAGCCCAAGCCGCTCCCCGAGGAGCTTTGCTGTCCGGGCAGTGCCCCCGGTGGGACTGAAATACATCAAAACAGCTCTCTTGATATCCATAAGCTTCACTCCATCCCATAGGTCTCCCGCGAGGAAGAGACCATATACTGATTAATAAAAGTTTATCACGCCCGCCCCCGCCTGTCAATGACCCAGTGAGGGAGACGGAACGGAGTTTTTCATTTTATTTACAATATTACCGTATCACCATCGGTACACAGAGGAGAACAGACTATGCTCACAGTAAACGACCTTTCCATGCAGTTCGGATCATCCGTGCTTTTTTCCAAGGTGGACCTCCAGTTCACCGGGGGGAACTGCTACGGCATAATCGGCGCCAACGGTGCGGGGAAATCCACCTTTATAAAGATACTCTCCGGCGAACTGGAGCCCAGCGGGGGCAGCGTGGCCCTGGAGCCCAAGCGGCGCATGTCCGTTTTGAAGCAGAACCAGAATATGTACGACCAGTACAGCGTTATGGACACCGTGATAATGGGCAACCAGCGGCTCTATGACTGCGGAAGGGAGAAGGACGCCATATATGAAAAGCCGGACTTCACGGACGAGGACGGCATAAAGGCCGCGGAGCTGGAGGAGGAGTTCGCAGAGCTCGGCGGCTGGGAGGCTGAGAGCGACGCGGGCAGGCTCCTTCAGGGCCTTGGCCTGGAGACGGCTCTCCATGGTCAGCTTATGGGTGAGCTGGACCCCAGGCTCAAGGTCAAGGTGCTTCTGGCCCAGGCCCTCTTCGGCAAGCCAGATGTCATTCTTCTGGACGAGCCCACCAACAACCTGGATCTTGCAAGCGTTGTCTGGCTTGAGGATTTTCTCATGGACTATGAGGGCACGGTGCTGGTGGTTAGCCATGACAGATATTTCCTGAACAATATCTGCACCCACATCGTGGACATAGACTACGGCAAGATAAAAATGTATGTGGGCAACTATGACTTCTGGTACGAGTCCAGCCAGCTTATGCAGCGGCTCATAAAGGACCAGAACAAGAAAGCGGAGCAGAAAATACAGGAACTGCAAAACTTTATCGCCCGCTTCTCTGCCAACAAGTCAAAATCCCGCCAGGCCACCTCAAGGCGGAGGCTCCTGGATAAAATAAGCGTGGAGGAGCTGCCCGCCTCGGGCCGCCGTTATCCCTGGGTGGGCTTCAAGGCCCTGAGAGAGCCGGGGAAAGACCGACTTTTCGTTACCGAGCTCAGCAAAAGCGTGGACGGGGTGAAGCTGCTGGACAATGTGAGCTTTATCGTCGGCAAAGAGGACAGGATAGCCATCGTCGGCAAAAACGAGCTGGCTGTCACCATGCTGTACAAGATCCTCGCCGGTGAGGAGCAGCCCGATTCCGGCAGCGTAAAATGGGGCGCTTCCATATCCTATGCCTATTTTCCCAAGGACCACAACAGCTTTTTTGAAAACTGCGACCTGGACCTTATCGACTGGATGCGCCAGTTCTCCGAGGATAAGAGGGAGAGCTATCTCCGGGGCTTTTTGGGCCGCATGCTCTTCTCCGGGGACGAGGTGTATAAACCCGTGAAGGTGCTCTCCGGCGGGGAGAAGGTCCGCTGCATGCTCTCGAAGATGATGCTCTCAGGGGCAAACTTCCTGCTCTTTGACCAGCCCGCGAACCACCTGGACCTGGAGAGCATAGCCGCCCTGAACAGCGGCATGGAGGCCTTCAAGCACAATATAATTTTCTCCTGCCACGACCACCAGCTCACCCAGACCGTGGCCAACCGCATAATAGAGATAAAGGACGGCGGCATAATAGACCGTATGTGCAGCTATGATGAATATATGAACATAAGCGAGAGCTGAGACGCCGCGTAAAAAAGGCCCTGTCCTGCACAGCCGCGGAGGACGGGGCCTTTCACCGCCGTCTGCTGTGTCCGCGGAAAACATTACTTGACTTCACCCGGGATATGTGCTAACATAACAAAGC
>DBGBEC010000134.1:0-13214 GCA_048477415.1 Candidatus Limivicinus sp.
CGAACAAGCAAATTAAGTTGATATTATGTCCACAAAGGAATATAATCAAAGAGGCGCTCCTTTATAATCGTATCCTTAAAATTTGCTGTTAACATACTATAATGTATCTGTGCGTGAAAAATCAAACCGGGAGCTGAGAACGGGATATGGGAATGAAAAATCAGGGCGGATTCATGGAAAAGCTGGCCGCCTTCATTGTGGATAAGAGGACGATCATCTTCTTTATTTTCATCGTGGCGTCCATTTTCTGCGCCTTTTCCAGAAGCTGGGTCCAGGTCTGCGACGATATTACGGAATATCTCCCCGCGAACACCGAGACCCGAATTGGGATCGACCTTATGGAACAGGAATTTACCACCTTCGGCACGGCGGAGATAATGGTGGAGAACATCACCTATGAACAGGCCGAAAGGCTGCTGGGTGAGATAGAGGATACCGAGGGCGTGAAATCCGTGGAGTTTGACAACACGGATAAGCATTACGATTCCGCCTCCGCCAGATTCATGGTGACTTTTGACGGCCTGGACAACGAGCAGGTCAGCATCGACGCGCTGGCTGCCCTGAAAGAGAAGCTGAGCAGCTATGACCTGTATGTGAAGAGCCAGGTGGGAAATCCCCTGAAGGCCATTATTGACCAGGAAATGCTGATAGTTGATATTATCGCCGTTATCATAATCATCCTGGTGCTGCTGTTCACATCCAATACCTACGGGGAGATCCCCGTGCTGCTGCTGACCTTCGGCGCTGCGGCCATACTGAATATGGGCACGAACTATCTGATGGGCGAGATATCCTTCGTCACGAATTCCGTGGCCATAGTGCTCCAGCTCGCCCTGGCCATCGACTATGCAATAATCCTCTGCCACCGCTATACAGAGGAGCGGGAGAAAAGACCCGCCCGGGAGGCGGCTATCACCGCCCTGGCCAACGCTATTCCCGCCATCTCCGCCAGCAGCCTCACCACGGTGTCCGGCCTTCTGGCCCTCAGCTTTATGCAGTTTCGCCTGGGCTATGACATGGGCATGGTGCTGATAAAGGCCATACTTTTCAGCCTCTGCTCGGTGTTTTTCCTTATGCCCGGGCTCCTTGTGCTGTTTTCGGGCCTGATAGACAAGACCCACCATAAAAGCTATGTTCCAAAGATAAACTTCCTGGGCAGGGCGGTGTATGCCACCCGCTTCATAATGCCGGTGATCTTTGTGGCGGTGGCAGTGTGCGCCTTTGTCTTCTCGCACAAGGCAAACTATGTATACGCCCAGGAATCCGTCCCCTCCGTCAGGAAAAACGAGGCCCAGATAGCCGCGAAGCAGATAGAGGAGCTGTTCGGGAAGACAAACCAGATGGCGGTCCTCGTACCCTCCGGCGACAGCGCCCGGGAGGCGCGGCTCATTTCCGACCTGGAGGAGCTGAGCCGGGTGGAGAAGGTCCTTGGTCTTGCCGGGGTGGAGGCGATGGACGGCTATTATATCACAAGCTCCCTCGACCCCAGGCAGTTTTCAGAGCTGGCGGATCTGGATTACGAGGTGGCCCAGGTGCTCTACACGGGCTATGCCGTGAGCAAGGGCGAATACGGCCAGGTAGTGACGAACCTGGACAACTACAGCGTGCCGCTTATAGACATGTTTGAATACCTGTTTGAACAGCGGGACGAGGTGGTCCTCAGCATACCGGAGGAGACCCAGACCATGCTGGACGAACTGGAGCTCCAGCTCAGCGACGCCAAACTCCAGCTTGAGAGCGAGAATTGGAGCCGCATAGTGCTCGAGCTGGACCTGCCGGAGGAGGGGGAGGAGAGCTTCCAGTATCTGGATGTTATCCACGGCATCGCCGCCCGGTATTACGATGAATATTACGTGGTGGGCAATACCACGAGCTGCAACGACTTGAGAGAGTCGTTTGAAAAGGACAATCTGCTCATAAGCATACTCACGGTGGTCTTCGTTATCGCGGTGCTGCTGTTCACCTTCAAGTCCGTGGGACTGCCGGTGCTGCTCATACTTATCATCCAGGGCAGTATATGGTGCAACTTCTCCATACCGTACATAAACGGCTCCAACCTCTTCTTCCTTGCCTACCTTATAATAAGCGCCATTCAGATGGGTGCCAATATCGACTATGCCATCGTCATATCCAGCAGATACATGGAGCTGAAGGAGAAAATGCCCCTGAAGGAGGCCATGATAGAGTCTTTGAACCTGGCCTTCCCCACTATAATAACCTCCGGCGCTATGCTTGCGTCCGCGGGAATAATAATCGGCCTTATGACCTCCAACGAGACCATATCCAGCATCGGCCTGTATCTGGGCTCCGGCACTCTTATATCGATCTTCCTTGTAATGTGCGTCCTGCCCCAGATCCTCCTCTTGGGCGACATCATCATAAGAAAGACCAGCTTCACCATAAAGCGGGGCGGCAATGTCACCCATAAGACCGGGCTCATAATGATAAACGGCAGAGTGCGGGGCAGCATGGACGGTATCATAGACGCGGAGGTCCACGGCCTGTTCAAGGGCACGCTCAACGCAGTGGTAGACATAGGCAGCGTGGAAGAACTGCCTGAAAATATGCTGAGGGAAATGATCGAAAGGGGGCAGAATGAGGATGAGGACTAAAAAGGCGGCGGCGCTTTTTCTGGCCCTGTGCCTGCTGGCGGGGCTCGGCCTGCCGGCGGCTCAGGCGGAGAACAAGGTGCTGCATATAAGCACTGTGAACGAGCTTCAGGATTTTGCCAACAAGTGCAGCCTGGACAGCTATTCCGTGGGGCTGAGCGTAGTGCTGGACAATGACCTGGATATGAGCGGGGCAGAGTTTTACCCGGTGCCCACCTTCAGCGGAAGCTTTGACGGCGGCGGGCACAGCATAATAAACCTGAAAACCGCCACCGACGGCTCTCACCAGGGCTTTTTCCGCTATATCCAGGCCGAGGGCAGCGTGAAAAACCTCCATCTGGAGGGCAGTGTTACCCCGGACAACAGCCGTGAACAGGTGGGCGGCTTAGCCGGGACGAACTATGGCAGCATAGAGCGGTGCAGCTTCAAGGGCACGGTCTCCGGCCTCAGCGCCGTGGGCGGCATAGCCGGGGAAAATTTCGGCAGCATAGCCTACTGTGAGACAGAGGGAAATGTAGACGGTAAGAGATACACCGGCGGTATCGTCGGCTATAACGAGGGCCTTATAGACACCTGCAACAACAGGGCCCTGATAAACACCACCATCTCCGAGACCGGCCTTGAGCTGGATAAGATCGACCTCTCCAACCTGACGGACCTGGATCTGACCAGCGCGGACGACGGGGACGTGGTCTCCGACACGGGGGGTATCGCCGGTTATTCCAAGGGCCATATCCACAACTGCGCCAACAGGGGCGACGTGGGGTATCAGCACTATGGCTATAACGTTGGCGGTATTGCCGGGCGGCAGTCCGGTTATACGGACGCCTGCACCAACTATGCCCCGGTATACGGCCGGAAGGACGTGGGCGGCATAGTGGGCCAGATGGAGCCCTTTATGCAGCTTAAGGCCTCCGCAAGCCTTGCCGGCGAGCTATATACCCTCAACGCCATGGTCACTCAGGCCATGGCCAGGATAGGGGGCGTGTCAGATAAGCTGAGCCTGACCCTTCAGGATATAAAAAACAACGCAAGCTCTGCCGTGGACAAAATAAACGGCGGCAGCGGCGGCGGAGACGGCCTTATAGAGCTGCTCCCCTCGCCGAAGCCCAGCACGGAGCCCAGCCCTTCTCCGGAGCCTGTCCCGTCGGCTGAACCTGCTCCGACGGAAGAGCCCGCTCCGTCGGCTGGACCTGCCCCGTCGGAAGAGCCATCCACATCAGCAGAGCCAGCCACATCGGCCGAGCCGGAGCAGGACCCTGTGAGGGCAATGCCCCTTGCGGCTGTTGCCCCAACAGACCCGGGCACCGGCGGCGGAACGGACACAGGCACCGGTGATGGGACTGGCACCGGTGCCGGAGACGGGACAGACCCGGGCACCGGCGGAGATACCGGCCCCGGTATCGGCGATGGGACCGTGCAGCTTCCAGACATTACTTTGCCGGACAATATAGGCAGCGAGCTTGAGCAAATGGTGGGTAACATGGGGGCCCTCGCGGATTTTATGGGCAGCTCCACCGGCAGCCTTGCGGAGGACCTTGTAGCCATAAGCAACCAGCTCTCCCGGGTGATAATGCTCCTGGGCAACGCTCTCTCCGGCATGGACATGACGGTGATTGAGGACATCTCCGACGGTCTGCCCGAGAATAATACCGACGGGGAACTGTTCCAGTGCGTCAACTACGGCCAGATAGACGGTGACGACAATGTGGGCGGCATCGCCGGCGCCATGGGCATAGAGTATGAGTTTGACATGGAGGGCACCCTGTCCAAGACCTTTGGTCTGGGCAAGCTGTTTTCCAGCACCTATCAGACAAAGTGCGTCAGTGAGCAGAACATAAACAAGGGCAGCGTCACCGGCAAGAAGGACAATATAGGCGGCATAATCGGCCTTGAAGAGCTGGGCACGATACGCGGGTGCAAGGGCTATGGCAGCGTTGAGAGCGCGGAGGGCGGCTATGTCGGCGGTATCTGCGGCTATTCCCAGAGCAGCGTGAGAAACTGTTACGCCATGTGTACTCTTGACGGGAGCGAGTATGTGGGCGGCATAGTGGGCTATGGCACGGAGATAAGCGGCTGTGCCAGCCTTATAGGTATCGGCGATGTCACAGCCTGCTGCGGAGCGATAGCCGGCTGGGCTGATATCAAGGCGGAGGACGCCGTTAAGGACAATGTGTTCGTCCATAACAGCCTTGGAGCCGTGGACGGGATAAGCTATGAGGGGAAGGCCGTGCCGCTGAGCTATGAAGAGCTCCTTGCCTCGCCCAATATCCCGGAGCAGTTCAAAAAGCTGAGGCTGATATTCAGCGCCGACGGGAAGACAGTCCGTGAGGTGGAATTTGAATACGGCGGCAGCATAGATCAGCAGCTCATCCCGGAGGTCCCCGAAAAAGAGGGCTACAGCGGGGCCTGGCCTGAATATGATTACAGCAAGCTCTATTTCAGCGCCGTTATAGAGGCCGTCTATACCCCCAGGCACGCGGCTATCGCGGCACCGAACCACCGGGAAGACTCGCCCATGTCCCTGCTCCTGCTGGAGGGCGACTTCGAGGATGGGGCTCTGGTGACACTGAACGGCTACAGCGGCGAGGGGCCCGAGGCCGGAGAGGGCCAGGTCCTTGAAAAGTGGGTGATGCGCCTTGACAGCCCCGAGCGCAACGGCAGCTTCACAGTCCGCTACCTCCCTCCGGAGACCCAGGGCCGGGCGGAGCTGTATGCCCTTGAAGACGGCCAGTGGACAAAGCTCAGCACCGGCCGCAGCGGAAGCTACATGACCTTCACCTGGTCCGAAGACAGCCTGGTGTTCGCCCTGGTGGACACCGCGGAGCAGAGCTCCGCCCCGGCCATAGCAATCACGGCGGCGCTCCTTCTCGCGGCAGCGGCGGCCTTCCTGATAATAAGGAGGAGGAAAGGAAAGCGCTCCGGCGCCGCGGCCCTGAGCGCCGGCGGGAAAGACCCGGCGGACACCGTATCAGACTGAAGCCCCGCGAATATTATCCATGGACCGGCCGCGGCACAAGCCCCGGCCGGTTTTGTCTTGCCTTTTTTACAAAACTGGTACATAATACAGGCTGAAAGATCTGCTCTTGATATAAGGAGGACCAGACATGCATAAAACTACAGTTTGGATAAGCCGTACAGCCGTGCTGACGGCGCTGCTGATAGTGCTTCAGTTCGTTACAAAGCCCCTGGGCCAGATAGTCACCGGGAGCTGCGTAAACGGGATACTGGCCGTGGCGGCCCTTTCCGCCGGGCTTTGGAGCGGCCTGACCGTGGCGCTTTTGAGCCCCTTTGTCGCTTTCCTCCTGGGGATAGGTCCCCAGCTCCTGCCGATCGTCCCGGCCATAGCGGCGGGCAACGCCGTTCTGGTGCTGCTGCTTTGGGCCCTGTCCGGAAAAGGGGAGGGGAGCCTTAAAAAACATATAGCCGCCTGGATTTTGGCCTCGACGGGGAAGTTTCTGTGCCTGTATCTGCTGGTGGTCCGCCTTCTGTGCGTCGTTCTCAGCCTGCCGGAGAAGCAGACGGCCCTTTTTACGGCCATGTTCTCCTGGCCCCAGCTCGTCACCGCCCTGATAGGGGCTGGCCTGGCTCTGCCCTTATCCTTCCGGCTGCGGAAACTCTTCGCCGGAAAGGCTCCCTGAACGCAGGGCCAGCGCTTATTTCTCTGCGAATGAATATAATTTGTGAATATCCGAATATTAATGAATATTATTTCAAAATGTATTGACAAACTCCCAAAGCGGCTGTATAATCAGCGCATATTTATTCGCGGAGGATAAAAAGGTGAAAAAAGAGAACATAAAAAAAGTTGTGCTTGCTTATTCCGGCGGCCTGGATACGTCCATAATCATCCCCTGGCTGAAGGAGAATTATAATAACTGCGAGGTCATTGCCGTCTCTGGCAACGTGGGCCAGAATGACGAGCTGGAGGGTCTTGAAGAGAAGGCCCTGAAGACCGGTGCTTCAAAGCTCTATGTGCTGGATCTTACAGAGGAGTATGTGGATGAATATATCATCCCCACGATGAAGGCCGGGGCCCTGTACGAGGAGTATCTCCTGGGCACGAGCCACGCCCGCCCCTGCATTGCAAAGGGCCTGGTGGAGATCGCCCTGAAGGAAGGGGCGGACGCCATCGTCCACGGCTGCACCGGCAAGGGCAACGACCAGGTGCGCTTTGAGCTGGCAATAAAGCATTTTGCCCCCAACATGCCCATAATCGCCCCCTGGCGTGAGTGGGATATAAAATCCCGGGACGAGGAGATAGCCTATGCGGAGGCCCACAATGTGCCCCTGAAGATAAACCGGGAGACGAATTACTCAAAAGACAAGAATCTGTGGCACCTGTCCCATGAGGGGCTTGACCTGGAGGACACCGGCAACGAGCCCCTGTACGAGAAAGAGGGCTTTCTTGAGATGGGGGTCTCTCCCCTCCAGGCACCGGACGCGCCCTGCTATCTGACGCTGGACTTTGAACAGGGTGTGCCTGTGGCCCTCGACGGGGAGAAGCTCAGCGCCAAGGAGATCATCCTCCGCCTCAACGAGCTGGGCGGCAAGAACGGCGTGGGTCTGCTGGATATCGTTGAAAACCGGCTCGTAGGCATGAAGTGCCGGGGCGTATACGAAACTCCCGGCGGCAGTATCCTCTATTTTGCCCATAGCTATCTGGAGAGCCTGTGCCTGGACAAGATGACCATGCACGAAAAGCAGAAGATGGCCATAACCTTCGGTGAGCTCGTGTATAACGGCCAGTGGTTCAGCCCTCTGCGCGAGGCGCTGAGCGCCTTTGTGGACAAGACCCAGGAGAAAGTCACCGGTAAGGTGAAGCTCAAGCTCTATAAGGGCAACATCATAAAGGCCGGGGCCTGGAGCCCCTTCTCCCTCTACAGCGAGGAGATCGCCACCTTCGGCGAGAGCGACTATGACCAGCGGGACGCCCAGGGCTTTATAAACCTCTACGGCCTGCCCATAAAGGTCCAGGCTATGGTGGACGGCAAATAAAACAGGCTTCGGCCGATCAGATACGATACCCACCGGCGGCTGCCTTGTGCATGGCAGCCGCCGGTGGCGGCGGATATGCAGTTTTCCAAAACAAAACTAAAAAAACAACTCGACGACACAGGGCGGTGCTTTAAAATGGGAAAGATGTGGGCCGGCGTGACCTCCGGCATGACAGACCGTATCGCGGACGACTTTAATTCATCCATAGCCTTTGACAGCAGGATGTATAAGCAGGATATAGAGGGGAGCCTGGCCCACGCGGCCATGCTCAGCGCCCAGGGCATAATCTCCCAAAAGGATGGAGAGCTCATAAGCGGCGGCCTTCTTGACATTCTGGAAGAGCTGGAGAGCGGCAGACTCAGCTTTGACATGAGCAGCGAGGACGTCCACATGTTCGTTGAGCAGGAGCTGACGAAGCGCCTGGGCGACGTGGGGAAGAAGCTGCACACTGCCAGGAGCCGGAACGACCAGGTGGCCCTGGATCTGCGCCTCTATCTTCGGGACGAGTGCCGGGAGCTCAGAGAGCTCATAAAAGACCTTCTCGCCTCTCTCAGCGGCAAGGCCCGGGAGCACGTGGACAGCATAATGCCCGGCTATACCCACCTTCAGCGGGCCCAGCCCATAAGCTTCGGGCACCATCTCATGGCCTATGCCATGATGCTCAGCCGGGACCTTGGCCGTCTGGACGACGCTCTGAGGCGTATGGATGTGTCTCCGATCGGCTCCTGCGCCCTGGCTGGCACCACCTATGATACCGACCGGGAGTTTGAGGCCCGGCAGCTTGGCTTCGGCGCGGTCTCGCTCAACAGCATGGACGCGGTGTCGGACAGGGACTTTTGCCTGGAGCTTATGAGCTGCTTCGCGGTGCTGATGATGCATTTGTCCAGGCTCTCGGAGGAGATCATCCTCTGGGCAAGCTGGGAGTTTAAATTTGTGGAGCTGTCCGAGGCCTATACCACCGGCTCCTCCATAATGCCCCAGAAGAAGAACGCGGACATGGCGGAGCTGGTCCGGGGCAAGACCGGCCGGGTGTACGGGGATCTTATGGCCCTGCTCACCACCCTAAAGGGCCTGCCTCTGGCCTATAACAAGGACATGCAGGAGGATAAGGAGAGCATGTTCGACGCTCTGGACACGGTAAAAATGTGCCTTCAGATCTTCAGCCCCATGATAAACACCATGACCGTGCGGAGGGACAACATGCTCAAAGCCGCCCAGACCGGCTTCATAAACGCCACGGACCTGGCCGACTATCTTGTGAAAAAGGGCCTGCCCTTCAGAAGCGCCTATAAGCTCTCCGGCCAGATAGTGGCCAAATGCATGGAAGAGGGCCAGGTCCTTGAGAGCCTGCCCCTGGAAGAGTATAAAAAATTCAGCCCCCTCTTCGAAGGGGACCTGTACGAGGATATCTCCCTGAAGACCTGCGTTGAAAAGCGCCTGTCCCAGGGCGGCACCTCCCGCTCCTCAGTAGAAAAGCAGATAGCCTTCGTGGAAGAGCTGCTGAAGGAGCCCTGAATAACAGATAGTGGATAAAATCGTAAGTCTCTCCCTGTTTTTCGTCCGAAGACGGGGAGAGACTTTTCACTTTGTGGGACCGCTCAGTTGTTTCTGAGGAACTGGAAGGGGTCTGTTCCGTCGCCGGAGAGGCTGGTGAAGTTCAGGCTGGTGGATATATGGTCGGCCATGGACTGGCGGGCGAGATCCGGGGTGCGCATCCGAATGGCGGCGACAACGGAGATGTGGTTGAATTTCACGCTGGGCAGCCAGGGGTTTCGCTCGTTGGCCTTCAGGCCCACGAATTCCATCATGGATGACTGGTACATTATGAGCTTCGGCAGTATCTGCTCATAGGTCCTGACGATATAGGGGTTCCCGCAGGAATCCACGATAAGCCGGTGAAAGGGCATGTCCGTGTCCTTGAGGCCGCGGATATCCCGGCGGATAACGCTGTCTCTGAAAGCCTCGGCCAGAAGGCTGAGCTCTCTTATGACGGAGTCCTCCGCGTGGTGGGCGCAGAGGGCGGCGGCCTCGCTCTCGATGGCGTTCCGCACCCGGTAAAGGTCTATCATGTCGGGCAGATTCAGATCCAGCACGAAGCTTCCCGACTGCCCGGGATGGCTCACCACAAAGCCGATCTCCGACAGATTGGCGATAGCCTCCGCCACGGGGGTGCGGGATATGCCCAGAGAGGCGGCAAACTGGTTCACGTTCAGTTTCGTCCCCGGCGCTATGCGCAGACCCACGATCTCGTCGTACAGCAGCTTCATCACCAGATCACGGAGCTTGGCATCAGGGTTCTCGTCGATATAACGCTGAAGCTTGTATTTATCCATCTGTTCCTCCCACCCTCAGTCTCCGGACAAGGGGCCGCGGGCCGACCCATAACCCCATTATATAATACACCAGGAGCTTTGCAGCGTCAACGGTCCTTTTCCGTTTCTTCCTCCTGCTTCTGAAGCTCGTCCAGCTCCCGGCGCTTCTGCTTCAGCTCCGCGGCCAGGGTGATAATGGGCAGGACCGTGAGCCCCAGGGGCAGCAGGGTCCACAGGCTGGGTATGCTTATCGCGCCGCCCCTGAGGTGCTCGGATATCTGCCATGCGCTCTCAAGAAACACGATGGAGCTCCACAGTGCGGTGACTATATACAGCGCCCGCTCCCGCCGCAGGCCCGCCCGTCGCTCCCGGCGGCTGTTTCTGGCCTGTATCTCCTCCCTCATGGCCTGGGCCACGGCGTCAAGCTGTGCTACGCTCTCCTCCAGGGCCTGGATGTTTTCCCTTATGTTCCCCGTCTCCTGGATGAAGGCGTCCCACTGGTTTATGTGCTCCACCGAGGACGGGTCCCTGTACAGGCAGCGCAGCTTGAAGGAGGCCACCCTCCGGCGCAGCTCCATCACGGCCCTGTACGCGTCGCCGATATCCTCCCCGCTCAGGCTCACCGCCCGGTCAGCCTGGACAAAAAGCCGCTGAAAGTCCTGCACGGCAAAGCGCTGGTGCTGCCGCAGCAGGAAGAGGATGTAATAAGTGTCCCGCAGATTGGAGGGAAAAGTGTTCCGGAAAAACTCGTCTGTCTGCCTGTCCCCGGTAAGGCTCGCGCAGCAGACCGCCCCGTTCAGGGAGGCCCCCCAATACAGGTTCTCAAAGGGGTGCAGCAGACCCGGGGCCCGGCCCAGCTCAAACTGCTCCTCCGATACCTTGTACGAGGCCTTGAAGTTGGTGCGCAGATTGAAAAGCAGCCGCCCAAGCTCCGCCGGGAAGTCCTCAAAAAGAAGATAGCTGAAGATAAGGGGCTTGTTGTCGATATAGTTCAGCCCGGGCCGGCAGTCAAGATCCTCCGCCCCGGCAAACCCGGCGCACAGCCTTCTCACCGCGTCCAGCAGCCTGAAGTCTATGGTCTGCCGCTCATCCCGGCCCAGCCTTTTTTCAAAGCTCAGCCGGTTCTCCGCGCTCTTTACCTCGCAGAGATAATAGTTTATGTCCAGCAGCTCCTCAGCGCTCTCCGTCTCCGCTGAAAAGCGCATATTGAGAAAGCCGAGACCCGTGAAAAAAAGGCAGAGCTCCACCTGCTCCAGGCACAGGGAATAGGGCCTGTCCCCGCCCCGGCGATGAAACAGCAGCCTGTCCCTTGCCTCGGGCAGAGCCAGCTCCCGCCGCAGTGAGTCGTCCAGACTGTAGAGTCGGCCGGCGCTGCCCTGGTCCCCCTCGGCGCCCAGCATGGCGGCCAGATTCTCCTTCAGGTGGTACTGCCGGGGGCTGACAGGCCGCCACATCGGGGCCTGTTTCCCGTTTTGCTTGGTAAGGGGACTGTTGAAGCCCTCCCCCTTTAGAAGCTCCCTGTCAAATCTGAACGGAAACAGCACATAGCTGAAATTTTTCTCAAGCCCCATTTTCCGGCTCTCCTCTCATTTTGCTTCTGCCTTGATTATACGACCAGCCCGGCCCGATGTCAAAAACTTTAAAAACCCGCCGCGAGTTGCATTTTCGGGCAAGCTGTGCTACCATCAGAGCACAAGGCTTAAGGAGAGAGGGACATGATACAGAAGCTTCAGCAAAACCAGCTTGAAAAGATCCGCCATTTTCTCAAAATGGGTTATTACGACTCCACCGTGAAGGAATGCTGCGGCATAATGGAGGACATTCTGAAGAGCATATACCGGCAGGCCATGGCCGAACTGCCCATGACCGAGCGCAGCGGCCTTATGGAGGCCGAGGCGGCCATAGGCCGGGGTGTGAAGGGCTATACAGAGTTCGGCTTCGGCCAGCTTGTGGCCCTGTTCAACCGCTGCCGCCTGTTAGACGCCTGGGCCAAATACACGGGGAAAAAGCTGGGGATCATAAAAAGCATATCCCTTGACTATATCGTGGAGCTGAGGAACCAACTGACCCACGGAGGAGGGGAGCAGCTATGCGGCAGGAGCGACGCCCAACTCGTGTACGACTGCCTTATGAGCTGGCTTGCCTTCATCGGCTATAACGAGCTTGAGCACGGCATAAGCCGCAGCTTTGAAAGAGAGCGGCAGGCCCCCGCCGCCCAGGAGCCCGCGGAGAAAAAAGGGGAGGGGGGAGGCAGGCCCGTCTTTGAAAAGCATGCCGAGTATATGGCCCAGCGCACCACCTCCAGCTACCGCTCTGACGCGGCCTCCGAGCGCAGAAGGCTTAAGATCCAGTCCCAGTACAGCGAGCAGAGCGATGACGAGTCGTTTTGCTATGCCCTTCAGCGCCTGGGGCCCAGGGAAAAACTCTGCGGCCTGGACGTGGGCTGCGCCGACGGCTTCGTTACCGAGAGCCGCTTCAGGGAGGAATACGGCTTCAAGCTCGTGGTGGGTATCGACCATAACCAGGCCCTTATGGAAAAGCAGAGCGACCACGGTATCTTCCACTATCACCATGTAAACGTGGAGTCCCCGGACTTTGAGGACGAGATGGAGGAGCTGCTCGATCTTTACGGTATCGAGGGCTTCGATGTGGTCTTCATGGCCCTGACCCTCCATCATCTGAAAAATCCAGAGCGCTTTCTGCGGAAGATACGCCGCTTCATAAACAGGGGCGGAGCCATCATCCTCAGGGGCGTGGACGACGGGGCCCTCATCTCCTATGGTGACAAGGGTCTTGTGGAGAAGGTCATAGAAGAGAGCATAGAGACAAAGAACATGAGCGACCGTTTCCATGCCCGAAAGTTCTATTCTCTGCTCCGCGCCGCCGGCTTCAGCGATGTGAAAATGAAATACGCCGTCAACGACACCGTGGGCATAAGCCCGGAGGAGAAAGAGGTCCTGTTCCGCTACTATTTCAAATTCCGCTCCGACTATACCAAGCGCCAGCTCGCCTCCGACCCGGACAACGCCGAACTTCAGGCCCGGCACGAGCAGATGGTGGAGGACCTGGACGAGCTTCAGGACCGCTTCCTCCACCCCGATTTCTTTTTCATGGTAATGACCATAAGCGCCATAGCAATAAGGTAAGCAGACCCCTGGCTTCCTCTAAAAGGGAGCCAGGGGTCGTCGTGCTCAATGGGTCTGGGCATTTATATATGTGGGCTCTAACTTGGAATAGACTATCCTCTGGGCGGCATAAAGGCTGAAGCGGCCGCTGAGCATATAGCTTACGGCGC
>DBGBEC010000135.1:0-3345 GCA_048477415.1 Candidatus Limivicinus sp.
ATCAAGGTCTCCGAGATGCTGGCCCAGGTTCCCGGCTCCTACTACATCGAGCGCTGCGCCGTAAACACCAACGCCAATATCCTCAAAACCAAGAAGGCGATAAAGAAAGCATTCCAGTACCAGATGGAAGGCAAGGGCTACTGCATGGTCGAAGTTCTCTCCACCTGTCCCACTAACTGGGGTCTCAACCCTGTAGAGGCGCTTAAATGGCTGGAAGAGAACATGATCCCCTACTATCCTCTGGGCGTATTTAAAGATAAGGGGGCTGCTGAATAATTATGATGAAACAGTTTATTTTCGCGGGCTTTGGCGGTCAGGGCATGCTGCTCATAGGCAAGTTCCTGGCGATGGCCAGCATGCTGGACGGCAAGCACGTCTCCTGGCTCCCCTCCTACGGCCCTGAGATGCGCGGCGGCACGGCCAACTGCTCCGTTATCGTAAGTGACAACGACGTGGCCTCTCCCCTGGTGGACATGGCCGACGTGGTCGTGGCGATGAACCTGCCCTCCCTGGACAAGTTCGAGAGCAAGGTCAAGCCCGGCGGTCTGCTCGTGGTCAACAGCTCCATAATAGACCGCAAGTCCGACAGAGACGATATCACCGTCGTCTACTGCGACGCCAACAAGATCGCTGACGAGGTCGGCAATCCCAAGGGCGCGAACGTGGCGATCCTGGGTGCCATGATGGCCAAGGCCGATATCGTGGACACCGACAAGATGGTAGAGGCCATCCGCATAGAGCTGGGTGAGAAGAAGCTCCGCTTCCTGGAAGGCAACAAGAAGGCCCTCTTCGCCGGCATGGAAGCCGCCAAGTAAAAAAGCGAAATTATCCTTAAAAAGACCGTCGGCACAGCGAGATCACTCGCTGTGCCGATCGTTATATTTGATGGTGCTTACGATAAGATGTATACAGAGCGGCACCTTCCGCTTCAAAGGAGACAAGCTATGCGCAGACCTTATGAGATCCTTGACTTGAAATACAGCTTCGACGGTGTGGAGCAGCACCTCTATCCCATGGTCCTCTTCGGTTCGGAGGACGCCGTCCTGCTGGACTGCGGATACCCGGGCTCCCTGCCCGTGCTGGAGACAGCGCTGTTGGCCCGTGGCATCTCTCCTGAAAGCCTTACAAAGCTGCTCATCACCCACCAGGACGACGACCATATGGGGGCCGCCGCGGAGCTGAAGGACAAATACCCCGCCATAAAGATCCTTGCCTCCCAGGCCGAAGCGCCCTATATTTCCGGAACGCTTAAAAATCTCCGGCTCTGCCAGGGAGAAGCCTTACAAAGCCAGCTCACCGGGGAGCAGAAAGCCTTTGGCGAGCGGTTCTGCGCCAGATACAGGGCGCTCAGGCCCGTAAGCCCCGATGTCATCCTTCAGCCCGGGGACCGTTTTGACTGGGGAGGCGGCTGCGAGATACTGGCAAGCCCCGGTCACAGCCCCGGTCACATCTCACTCCGGGCCCTAAACAACAGCTTCATGTTCACCGGTGACGCGGCGGTCCTTGAAAACGGCGAACTTGCCATCGCAAACCCCGAATTCTGTCTCGACCTCCAGTCCGCCCGGACTTCATTTGAAGCGATCCTCAGCTATAACTGCGGTGCATATATCTGCTATCACGGGGGGAAAAAGAGCTGACCGCATTCTGCCCGGAGCTTCACAGCGCCTGGCTTTGGGCCAGGCGGCGGTTTTTATAGGCCTCGTCTCCGGTGACGTCTTTCAGTATCTCTATCCCCTTGGGCAAGGGCTCCCGCTCCATGGGCGGTCCGAAGACGAAGAGGATGGCCCGGTCCCGGGAAAAGGGGTAGACGTCTATCTCCAGCCGCCGACCCCGCCACTCAAGGCGGTACTTGGTCTTTTTCACCGGGCGCAGGCTGTCGTCAGCCTCCCACAGCAGGCTCATATACTCCTTTTCCGAGATGTGCCTCTCCGTGACCCAGCGCTGCCCGTCCTCTGCCAGGCGCTTTTCCGTGTAGAAATACATGAAGCCGCCGCCGCTGGGCTGCCGGCGTATGCGCCGCTCCACCTGGGACTTTACAGACATGAGATAGGTCTGTTCCATCTCCCAGGCTCCGCAGCCCGGCAGCGCTTTTAGGGCTTCCGGCGCGGGCATGGCGATGAGATATTTCCTTTTCTCCTGCTCGGGAAGGCTCTGGCCCACTATCTGGTATATGCGGGCGACAGCACGGTTTATTTTATCTTCAAAATCCACGGAGTTGTCTATCACATAGCGGGCCGGGTGCGCGGCCCAGGCCTTCAGCGTTCTCTCCTCCTGGGCGATGGCGTCCTCCACGCTCTCATACCTGGCGGCGTTGCCGAAGTTATAGGCAAACTCCGCCCCCTTGGCGCAGGACACAAGGTGCAGTACCGCGTCGTAGTTTGCGAGCATTTCCCCCTCGGTCTTGCCGAAGTAGGCCAGCGTTTCGATAAAGCGCTCCTCGCTCACATAGGCCTTGTCGTCCATTACCGCCCTGTCGTATATCACCAGGACCTTCTCCTCCGGGGTCATCCGGGCCCCCTTCAGGGCCAGCCTCTCCTTGTGGAGCTGGTCTTCGATCACAAAATACTGGAAATCCTCCATAGACACACAGTCGTCAAAGGGCTTTATACCAAAGCCGGAGATAAGCTCAGTCGCCGTCTCAGGCACGGTGATGACCCGCCAGCCATCTTCGCGTTTGAATTCCTTGAGTATGCGGCTTATAAGCGTGGTCTTGCCCGCGGCCGGTCCGCCGGTAAGCACTATTTTCGTTATGCTCTTGCCCATGTGCTTTTACCCTCCTTAGGACGTATCTGCCCGATCTGTGAACTATTTTAACATTTTTATCCCCGGCTTTCAATACTATAAATGCCCGCAGGGCGCTCCGTCGGGAGCGGTGAATGGGGAAAGAGGACTGGGGCTTCCGGGCAAAACACCAGAAAAAAGGGGAAATCTGCGGAAAATTGGAGCGCAAGTGGGGAATTTTGATCAAAAAAGAGGCCCGAAACCCCTCAAATGGCGCTTCTGCTCTTGACGAAAAGCCAAAGAAGATGTATTATTTACGAGTAGTTTAATGCCCAAATTCTATTCTTAATTGAATGGAGGAACCTGTATGAGCGTGATTCCTGAAGTGAAATGCCGCCGCTGCGGAGCGACATTCTCCTCCCTGCGCAGCCGCTGCCCCAATTGTGGGACCCGCAGGGTAGCTCAGAGCGGCCGCACTCCCGGCACCACTCCCGGGACTGTCAGAGGCACCGCCTCCTACGAGCGGGCCGAGACAAACACTAAGTGGCAGATGATCTTCGGCCTTATTCTGGTCGTTGCTGTTATTCTTGCGGTCATAGTTATGGTGTCGACCAGCCTTAACGG
>DBGBEC010000136.1:0-4667 GCA_048477415.1 Candidatus Limivicinus sp.
AGTCCCGCCGGGGGAGAATATAATTCCAGGGGCGGCGAAAAGCCCGCGGTCTGTCTGGTTTTATTACTCGCGAATAATGGCTGTATAAACACGCATAGGTTTTAGACCAAGTTTTTTGCATTTTGTACCAAAAAGGCCATGGGAAACATTTTCGATGTGTTTATCTTGCATATTTGCTGACTTTGTGTTAAAATGTCAACGAGATACAGAAGGCTCCGCGTGCCGCTTGCGAGCGGGTCAGACCATGTGGAAGCCCGAGGGAAAATTCCCAGTTTTCATTAGGGGGGACGCATATGGAAAATAAGGCCAAGATAATTACGGTCGCAGGCAAAGGCGGCGTCGGCAAAACTTCTATTTCGGCATCGATCGTCAGGCTTCTTGTGGAGAACTATCCGGACAAGAAGATCCTTGCCATCGACGCCGATCCTGCCGTTGGTCTGTCCGTTGCTCTTGGCGTGGACGTAAGGTTGACGCTGGACGATATACGCATGAGTATAGTGGACAGCGTGGAGAACGGCGAGACCAGAGAGGCTCTGGAGCTTTTGAGCGAGGCCCGATTCAGGATATTCGACGCGCTGGTCGAGATGCCGGGCTTTGCCTTTCTGGCCATAGGCCGTCCGGAAAGTTCGGGCTGCTACTGCAAGGTCAACTCTTATCTGAAAGAAGTAATAGGTATCCTCGCCAACAGCTTTGACTATGTGGTCATCGACGGTGAGGCGGGGATAGAACAGATCCAACGCCGCGTGATGGAAAAAGTCACCCATCTGCTGCTGATAACAGACCAGAGCAAGAAGGGTGGCCAGGTCGTCACCACCATAAAGGGCGTGGCGGACGAGCTTATCGCTTATGACAGGCTCGGCGCCATAGTCAACCGCATGACGAATCCGGAACTTGCGGACATGATGAGCATTCCCGGAGTGGACATCCTCTCCTTTATCCCTGCCGACAGCGCCTTCGCCGCCAACGACATCAGAGGCAAGAGCGTGCTTGAGCTGCCGGAGGACTCGGCAATGTTAAAGGGTGTGGAGGCTGCTCTCCGGAAAATAGAAATACTTTAAAAAGAAGAGGTGTAACATTTGAAAGATCTTAAGCATCTGATCTACTTTGAAGGCCTGCTTGAGAACGCCGACAACGACCTGGTGAAACAGGCCCAGGCTGACGGCGGTCTGGCCATGGGCTATACCTGTTTCCACATTCCCGAGGTCCTCCTGAATGTGGACAACTGCTTCTCGGTCAGGCTTCGCGCTCCCAACACCGGTTCTATCGACATCGCCACCTACTACATGTCCAACTACACCTGCGAGTTCGCCAGAGCGCTCCTGGAGCGCGCCATAGAGGGCGGCTATCAGTTCCTGGACGCCATGATAGGGGTCGACGCCTGCTCGATGATGAACCGCTCCATGGAGCATTTTGACATCCTTCAGGTAAACAGCAAGCCCAACTTCTTCGTTACCCACACGGACATGCCCTACAAGATAACCGACTACACTCTGGAGTCCTATGTCAAGCAGATGCGTCTGCGCGTGCTCGACAGAATGACAGAGACCTTCGGTGTAGACACCTCCGACGCCGCCATCCGCAAGGCCGTGGCCGAGCACAACGAGGTCTGCAAGATAATCAGCGAGATAAGCGAGATGCGCAAGGCCGACAACCCCGTCATCACCGGATACGAGTTCCATGTGATAAACCTTGTCAGCTATGCCTGCCCCAAGGCCCTCATCCTGCCCTACCTGAGAGAGACTCTGGAAGAGCTGAGGACCCGCCAGCCCGACGAGAAGAGCCCCTTCCGCGCGAGAGTCGCCATCGTCGGCTCCGAGATAGACGATCCCAACCTCACAAAGCTTATAGAGGGCTGCGGCGCTCTGGTAGTTTCCGACAGATACTGCTTCGGCTCCGCCCCCGGCAGAGAGGTCATAGAGCTCAACGAGAACGAGGACGCCCTGCGCCAGATATGCCTGCACTGCATGGAGGTCTCCGAGTGCGCCCGCTACATATCCGATGAAAAGGTGCTTCAGCGCCGTGTAACGGCCGACAGGCTTGCCAAGGAGTTCAAGGCCGAGGGCATAATCTACGAGCAGATGAAATACTGCGACTACTGGGGCTTCGAGCGCGCCCTCGTCAGCCATGTCATGTCCGAGGAATACGGCTGGCCCGTGCTCAGCATAGACAGGCTCTACAATAACGGCAACTCCGGCCAGCTCCGCACGCGCGTCCAGGCCTTTGTGGAATCCCTGGAAATCAAACGCATTCACAAAGAGGAGGGTAAAAAGTAATGGCTAAGACTCCTAAGTTCCCGAATCCCGCATTCTGGCGCGCCAAGGACAACATGAAGCTTGGTCCCCAGATAGAGAACATCAAAGAGATAAGCTCCATAGTGGGCGACATGCTCAAAGAGACCGACTTCAAGGCCTTCGGCAAGGCCCAGCTTGGCAAGATAAAGGCCGACGGCCAGCGCGTAAAGGCCGAGTTCAACGAGTTTATGGCCGCCTCCAAGGAAGAGAAGATCGATCTCATCCTCAACGGTGAGAAGCACCTTGGCCGCCTGTACAGAGCGGGCGACATGGCCACCGTCCGCCGCGAGTGGCGCGGCATAAAAGACACCGCCTACGACTTTTATGAGTGGGCCCGTATGTGGGGCATGCTCCTCATGACCTTCTCCAAGGACCTTATCCCCGCCCTCAATGGCATGCTGTACTACCGCTGGTATGTGTCCTACTTCTGCTGCCACGGCTTCATGGACAAGTGCCTAATGGGTATGAGAGGCAGCAACCTGCGCATGAGCCATATGGTCACATACGAGATATTCCGCTATGTGGCTGAGAACCTGGTGTTCCTCTCCAAGTGCGACGCCAAAAACGGCAACAGCGAGGAGCTGAACAAGAAGGTCGTCCTCTTCGACGAGATGACCATGGGCCAGATAATGGCCGGCTTCCCCGACCTCCTTGGCATACCCTATCAGCTTCTGCCCGTGTTCCTGGTGTCCGAGATCGACCAGCTCACCTGCGTGCCCTATATCGACGCGGTTGAGTCCTATGGTCTGCCCTCCGATACCTGCCCCGTGCCCTCCTCCGAGTGCGGCTCCATCGTGGTCGACGCCCTGCCTCACATGGGAAGCTGCTTCATTTCCAGCTCCATGCCCTGCGACGGCTCTACCATGGCCTCCTCCTACATGTCCCGCCGCTTCCCGGATCTGAAGACCTTCCATCTCTGCTTCCCCGTCCGCTACTACGACGAGGAGACCGTGCAGATGGGCGCTGACGATATCAAGGCCTGCATAAAGTTCGTTGAAGACGTGACCGGCGCCAAGTGGAACTGGGACGCCTACTTCAACCAGATCAAGCGCTTCAACCAGGAGACCTGCCTGGAGCTCCAGAAGTGGGAGATCAACAAGACCGCCAATCCCCAGTTTGTAGGACCGGCTTACGAGCTGTTCCGCAAGTGGAACTACGAGATGGACGGCGGTGCCGATCCCCGTACCCTCAAGTCCATGGAAAAGGTCAACAAGCTCCTGCTCAAGGCCTATGACCGCAAGGAAGAGCCCTGGCCCGGCAAGATGAAATACAGGGCCATCGTCTGGTCCTGCCCCGCCCACTACTATGCCAACTTCTCCAACTGGGCCGCCAACTGCTGGGGCATCAACGTCCTGGTGGAGATGGAGTCCCTCAACTTCACAAAGATGCTGGAGACCGAGGACAAGGAAGAAGCCCTGCGCGACCTGGCCAGGCTCTACGAGCGTATGGTCATGCGCCGTCATACCAACGGCGGCTACCAGAACGTTGTGGATGAGCTGTGGCGTCAGTGCGAGGCCTGGAACGCCCCGATGATAATCATGTATCAGAACGTGGCCTGCAAGAACATGGCTACCGTTCAGGGCATTCTGGACGAGCAGGGCCGTCAGCGCGGCTACGACCTTATCTGGGTCGAGCACGACCTGATGGACCCCCGTACCGTTTCCCGCCGCACCATGCGCGACAAGGTGAGCGAGTACATGCGCACTGTGAAGCAGGCCGAGCCTGTTGACGCTTCTCTGGTCGACTTTGAGGACGATATCTGCATGTGATCTCTCCGCGTATAAAAAGCTTTCATATCTAAGGGCGGGCAGGCCCCGCCCAACTGAAAATAATACATAATTGGAGGAAGACATAAATGAAGTACTTTGGCGGCTGCGACGTGGGCTCGACCTACACAAAAGCGGTGATATTGGACGAGACAGGGAAGATGGTGGCGGACACCACCATAAGGAGCAAGATAAACTCGGAGGCCTCGGCCATAGCGGCGATGGAGGAAGTGATAGCGAAGGTACCGGAGCTCAAGAGCTCGAAGGATCTTGCGTATCTCATAGGCACCGGTTACGGGCGGAACAAGGTTCCGTTCGCGGACGAGAACATATCGGAGATAAGCTGCCACGCCATGGGCGTGCATGTTACGAACCCTGACGTAAAGGCGATAATAGACATAGGCGGCCAGGACGTAAAGGGGATAAGCATAGACAGCGACGGAACGGTGAAGAACTTTGCGATGAACGACAAGTGCGCAGCCGGCACCGGGCGCTTCTTCGAGGCGATGGCCCGCTCCTTCGAGCTTACGCTGCCGGAGTTTTCCAAGCTGAGCCTGAGCGCGAAGAACGTTATCCCGATAACGGCGCAGTGCACAGTTTTCGCAGAGTC
>DBGBEC010000137.1:0-8461 GCA_048477415.1 Candidatus Limivicinus sp.
CGACCTTCAGAGTCGGAGTCTGACACTCTATCCAGCTGAGCTACGGGCACATATTGGATCGGGGGGAGAAAAAAGTTTACTTTGGTGCGGGGATTTGGTATAATGGCGGAGTTATACGAGGCGGCACAGCTTGACCGCCAAGGTATTATAGCAGAGTTTTCCCGCAAAGTAAATAGCGGTTTTGAATTTTTTCCGGTAAAGCTCTATATTCAGGCTTCAGGGAGGGAAAGAAATGAAAAAAATAAAGCTTGGCAGGACCGGACTTATGGTCACAAAGCCCGCGATGGGCTGTCTGCCGGTGCAGCGCTGCGAAAAGGACTACGCCGTCAGGCTGCTGAGAGCCGCCTATGAAGGGGGCATAAACTATTTCGACACGGCCAACGCCTATACCGACAGCGAGGAGAAGCTGGGGCTTGCCCTGTCAGACGTTAGGGACCGGGTGATAATCTCCACGAAAAGCGCCGCCGGGGACAAAAAGGGCGTGCTGGACCATATCGAAAACAGCCTGAGAATGCTTAAAACCGACCATATCGACCTTTTTCAGCTCCACCAAGTGGCCCGGGTGCCGGATGTGAACGATGAGAACGGCCCCTATGCCGGGGCGCTGGAGGCCAAAAGGCGGGGCTGGATAGGACATATCGGCGTTACATCCCACCGGGTGGATGTGGCGGAGGCCTGCATAGCCTCCGGTGATTTTGAGACGCTCCAGTTCCCCTTCAGCTATATTTCCACGGAGCGGGACCTGGCCCTGGCGGAAAAATGCCGGGAGGCGGACATGGGATTCATCGCCATGAAGGGCCTGGCCGGAGGGCTGCTCTCAAACGCCAGGGCCTGCGCTGCGTTCATGAACGGCTTTGACAATGTGGCACCGATCTGGGGCATTCAGAAGCTGGAGGAGCTTGAGCAATGGCTGCGCCTGGCGGAGGAGGAACCGCTGCCGGATGAGGAGCTGGGCGCCTTTATAAAAAAAGAGCGGCAGGAGCTTGCCGGCAGCTTTTGCCGGAGCTGCGGCTACTGCATGCCCTGCCCAATGGGCATAGAGATAAGAAACTGCGCCCGGATGGATATGCTGCTGCGCCGCTCCCCCTGGCAGCAGTATATGACGGATGAGTGGCGGGAGAAGATGGAGCGGATAGAGGACTGCATAGGCTGCCGCCAGTGCAGCAGCCGCTGCCCCTATGAACTGGACACCCCTGAGCTCCTTAAATACATGCTTAAGGACTACAGGGAATTTTACGAGAGCCATAAGGACTTGCTGTGAACATGAGAAGAAAAATGAAGGAAAAGACAAAACGGGCCGCCGCGGCCTTGCTCGGCCTGTGCATGCTGCTGCCGCTGTCGGCCTGCGGGGAGACGAAGCTGAGCCAGAAGGAGCTTTTTGCCATGGATACGGTGATGACCCTCTCCGCCTATGGCAAGAACGCCGATGCGGGCCTTTCCGCAGCGACGGACGTTATAATCTCGCTTGACGCAATGTTGGACCCGGAGCTCTCCACCAGCATGGTCTATGCCATAAACAACGCCCAGGGCCAGAACGTGGTCGTATCCGGCCAGATAGCGGGAATGCTGCGCACCGCCAAGACAGTTTATGAGCAAAGCGACGGCGCTCTGGATCTGTCCATATACCCGCTGGTAAAGCGCTGGGGCTTTATAGACGGGAAGTACTATGTGCCCACGGACGAGGAGATAAGCGCGGATATGGCGCTGCTGTGCTTTGACAAGCTAATTTTGAACAGCTTCCCCAGCTCCGGCTCCTACTCTGTGACCCTGCCGGCGGGCGGCCAGATAAGCTTTGGCTCGGTGGCCAAGGGCTGCGCCTCGGCAAACGCGATCGACGCCATGCGCCAGGCCGGCGTCACTAGCGGCATCGTCACCCTGGGGGGCAATGTACAGACCCTGGGTCTCAAGCCCGACGGCAGCAATTGGACCGTCGCGATCCAGGACCCGAACAATACCTCCAGCTACCTGGGCGTGGTCAGCGTGGGGGAGACGGCGGTGATAACAAGCGGCGTCTATCAGCGCAAATTCACCGACATGCGGGGCAAGACCTATCACCACATCCTGAATCCGGCCACCGGCTATCCCACCGGCAACAGCCTGGTGTCCGCCACCATAATCTGCCAGGACGGCACCATGGCGGACGCTCTCTCCACCGCGATGATGGTCCTGGGCGAGAGCAAGGCGCTGAACTATTGGCGCACCTACGGCGGCTTTGAGATGATCCTTGTAACAAACGACGATCGGGTCATCTGCACAAAGGGGCTGATAGAGAAATTTACCCTCTCCAACTCCAGCTATGAGCTGAGCTTTTCAGAGTAGACCATGGCAGAGCTTGACACAGAGGTAAGATATATCAAGGGCATAGGCGAGAAAAGGGCCCAGGCGCTCAACAAACTTGGGGTCTTCTCTCTCTATGACCTTGTTTCATATTTCCCCAGGAAATATGAGGACAGAAGCGTGTATAAGCCCATCGCTCTCTGCCAGGAGGGGGAGCAGGTCTGCGTGAGGGCCCTGGCGGCGGACAGCCCCAGGCTCTCCCGGGTAAGGCGGGGGCTGGAGCTCGTAAAATTCCGGGCCGTGGACGACAGCGGCGTGATGGATGTGACCTATTTCAACCAGCCCTATATCAAAAACAGCATACTCAAGGGCGAGAGCTACGTTTTTTTCGGCCGAATGGAGGTAAACGGCTCGCACAGGGGCATGGCGAACCCGATCTTTGAAAAAGAGGGCCGGGAAAACGGGGTCACTGGCCGGATAATGCCCGTGTACAGGCTGGCGGCGGGGCTCAATCAGCGGGCCCTTGTCCAGGCCATAAGCCAGGGGCTGGAGGAATGGGGGGAGCGGCTTCCCGAACTCCTGCCGCTTGAGCTGAGAGAACGGCTGAAGCTCGTCCCGGTGGGCTATGCCTATAAAAACATCCATTTCCCGGCGGATTTCGGCGCTCTGGAGCTGGCCCGCCGCAGGCTCATTTTTGAGGAGCTGTTCATACTGGCCTGCGCCCTGGGCCGCTTCCGTGATGAGCGGGTGCGGGACGGGGGGATCGTTATGCCCCGGCGGGAGCTGGAGCCCTTTTGGGGCTCTCTGCCTTTCAGCCCCACAGGGGCCCAGCGCCGGGCCGCGGAGCAGGCCATGGCGGACATGGCCTCGGGCCAGGTAATGAACAGGCTCGTCCAGGGCGACGTGGGCAGCGGCAAGACCCTTGTGGCCGCGGCTCTTGTATGGCAGGCCTGGAAAAGCGGCTGGGCCAGCGTGTTCATGGCACCTACGGAGATCCTGGCCGAGCAGCATTACGCGAGCCTTTCCGGGCTTTTAGGGCCCTTCGGGCTCAGGGTCGGTAAGCTTACAGGCGCGATGAGCCTGAAGGAAAAGCGCCAGGTGAAGGCGGCCCTCGCCGCCGGGGAGCTTGACCTTGCCGTGGGCACCCACGCCCTTTTCAGCCAGGATGTTGAGTATAAGCGCCTGGGGCTTGTGGTGACGGACGAGCAGCACCGCTTCGGCGTGGGCCAGCGCTCCGCCCTTATCGCCAAGGGGGCGAAGCCGCATGTGCTCGTAATGTCCGCCACACCCATACCCAGGACCCTGGCCCTCATGCTGTATGGGGACCTGGATGTGTCCGTTATAGATGAGCTACCCCCCGGCAGGCAGAAGGTGGACACCTTCACCGTGGATGAGAGCTACAGGCAGCGGCTGAATAATTTTATCCGCAGGCTCACCGGCCAGGGGCGGCAGGTCTTCGTAGTCTGCCCCATGGTGGAGGACAGCGAGGAGCAGCCACAAAAGCTCAAATCTGCCCAGGAGCACGCCCGGGAACTGGCCCGCTGCTTCCCGGAGCTGAGGGTGGCCTGCGTACACGGCCGGATGAAGCCCAAGGAGAAGGACGCCGTAATGGCCGCCTTTGCCGCCGGAGAGAGCCATATCCTTGTGGCTACAACGGTGATAGAGGTGGGGGTGGACGTGCCCAACGCCGCCCTTATGATAGTGGAGAATGCCGAGCGCTTCGGCCTGAGCCAGCTCCACCAGCTGCGGGGCCGGGTTGGCCGTGGGGAGCATAAGAGCTACTGCGTCCTGGTCTCGGACTCTGACAGCCCCGAGCAGAGGGCCAGGCTCTCCGTCATGGGCAGGACCAACGACGGCTTTAAGATCGCCGAGGAGGATCTGCGCATCCGGGGCCCCGGGGACTTTTTCGGCTCCCGCCAGCACGGCCTGCCGGAGACACATGTGGCGGACCTCGGGGCCGACCTTCAGGTCTTGCAGCAGGCCAAGGCCGAGGCGGAGGCCATCCTCCGGGCGGACCCGGAGCTCTGCCTCCCGGACCACGCCCCACTTCGCCAGCGGGTGGAGCGCCTCTTCAGCCAGAGCCTGGGCAGTTTTAACTGAGCTTTATGCCGGGAAAGCTGCCCGGCCCGGCCTGCCGGGCCGAAGCTGTGAGAATTTTCTCCGGTCGCAAATAAAAAGAAGCCTGCTGCCATAAGGCCGCAGGCTTTAAACAGGGTTGTGGGATAAAGATATGAGCCGGGTCTTTCACCTGAAAGACCAATTGGATAAGCTGTGAGTATAGGATAATACCTTTTCCCGATTTTGTAAAGAGCGAAGAAAGCCGAAGCGTCACTACTTTTGTCGAATGAATATTTTTCTTTATCCTGGCAAGAATAAGACGGAAACCTTATGAGAGGAGTTTTGCTTGTGATAATGGATCGTATAGCCCTGGCGCTGGCCATAATAGGCGGCATTAACTGGGGCAGCGTTGGGCTGTTCCGCTTTGACATCGTCGCCTGGCTTTTCGGCGGACAGACAGCCACGGTCAGCAGAGTTATCTACACCCTGGTGGGCCTTGCCGCCCTCTGGTGCGTCTCCCTGCTGTTTCGCAGCGACACTGTCACCGACGAAGGAGTATAAACCAAGCCTTTCCCGGAGAGCCGCGCTCTCCGGGAACTTTTTGCGCTGCAAGTAATACAGGGGGACAGGGCTTCATAAGCTTGGGCATGGGAATAAAAACGTCTGCTTTGGAGGCCCTTATGAAAACTGTTGTTTCGCTGCTGCTCTCGCTTATCCTGCTGAGCCCCGGTATAGCCTGGGCTGAACCGGCCCTGAAGGACGGGGATATAAGCCTGAAGGCGCCGTCGGCGCTGCTTATGGAGAAAATGACCGGCCAGGTCCTGTATGAAAAAAACGCGGATGAGGCCATGCTGCCCGCCAGCGTGACCAAGGTGATGACCATGCTGCTCATCGTGGAGGACATTGAGTCTGGCAAGGTGAGCCTGGATGACACAGTGACCGCCAGCGAGAGGGCAGCCTCCTTCGGGGGGAGCTGCGTCTATCTTGAGGCGGGGGAAAAAATGAGCGTGAGCGATATGCTCAAGTGCATAAGCGTGGTGTCGGCAAATGACTGCGCGGTGGCCATGGCGGAGCACCTGAGCGGCACAGAGCAGCTCTTTGTGGACCGAATGAACGAGCGGGCCCGGGAGCTGGGCCTTAAAAACACCCACTTCACCAACTGCACCGGCCTCTTTGAGGATAAGGACCATTACACAAGCGCCAGGGATGTGGCCATCATGTCCCGTGAGCTTATAAAGCACGGGCTTATAAAAAAGTACAGCACCATATGGATGGACAGCATAAGGGACGGAGAGTTCGAGCTGAGCAACACAAACAAATTAGTGAGCTGGTATGAGGGCTGCACCGGGCTGAAGACCGGATATACCTCCGCCGCGAAATACTGCCTCGCCGCCACGGCTGAGAGGGACGGGGTGGAGTACATAGCCGTCATAATGGGCGGGGAGAGCTCCGATTCCAGAAACGCGGAGGCGGCCACGCTGCTGAACTATGCCTTTGCCAACTACCGGCTCTGCCCCCTCAGAGACGGCTCGCCGCTGCCGGAACTGCCTGTGGATCTGGGGGCCAGGGATAAGGTCTCGCTGAGTCTTGGGGGAGAGGAATACGCTCTCATCCCCAAAAGCGGCGGCATGCCCGAATATAAGCTGGAGCTGCCAGACCGGGTGAAGGCTCCGGTAAAAGCCGGGGAGAAGCTGGGCCGGCTCGTGGTGAGCATAGGCGCGGAGACCGTGGCGGAGCTGCCGGTGCTGGCCGGGGAAGAGGTGGAGCGCATGGGATTTTTCGGAGCCCTGTCCAGGCTCGGCAGAAGCCTTCTGGGCCTGTGAGGACCGGGATATAAGGACGGTATTGAAATCCCTGAAAAATCGTATATAATGAAAGACAGAAAATTTATATACATCAGGAGGCCTTATGATAAAAGTCGATCTGTCCGGCGCGGCTGAGTTTTTCACCAGCGCGGGCCCGAACTATTCCCTGGCCGAGATGGCCCACAAGACCCTTACCGAAAAGACCGGCCTGGGGGCTGAGTTCACAGGCTGGCTCGACCTGCCCAAGAGGGTGAAGGAAAACGAGCTGAAAGAGATACTGGCGGCGGCGGAGAAGATCCGCGCCCGTTCCAAGGCCCTTGTGGTGGTGGGCATAGGCGGCTCATACTTAGGGGCCAGGGGGGCCATAGAGCTGCTCAAGCCCCTGCCCGGCCCCGGAGATCCGAGAATATTTTTCGTGGGCAACGTCCTCTCGGCCGACGCTCTGTGCGACACGCTGGACACGCTGGGCGACATGGATTTTGACCTTAATGTCATCTCGAAATCCGGCACTACCCTGGAGCCCGCTGTCTCCTTCCGCATCTTCAGGGAGCTTCTGGAGAAGAAATACGGCGACAAGGCGGACGAGCATATCTTTGCCACGACAGACGCCCACAAGGGCGTGCTCAAATCCCTGGCAGACGCCCACGGCTGGGAGACTTTTGTGGTGCCGGACGATGTGGGCGGCAGATTCAGCGTCCTGTCCGCCGTGGGGCTGCTGCCCATGGCCGTGGCGGGTATAGATATACGCCGGGTCATCGACGCGGCTATCGCGGAGTTTAAGGCGCTGGATCTGCGCTCGCCGGAAAACCCCGCCTGGAAATACGCCGCGGCCCGCCAGCACCTCTATGGCAAGGGCTATGAGATAGAGATACTGGCCTGCTACGAGCCCAGCTTCCGTTTCATGGCCGAGTGGTGGAAGCAGCTATACGGCGAGAGCGAGGGCAAGGACGGAAAGGGCATCTTCCCCGCCTCCGTTGAGTTCACCGCAGACCTGCACTCCATGGGCCAGTATATCCAATCCGGGCCCAGGACCCTTATGGAGTCGGTGGTCCGCTTCACCCATAGCCGCCGCACCTATCCCTTCCCCATGGAGAGCGACGACACGGACGGGCTGAACTACATCGCCGGAAGAGACATTGCCGAGGTCTGCCATGTGGCGGCGGACGCGGTGAAGGACGCTCATGTGTCCGGCGGAGTGCCCAATATCGTCATTGAAGCGCCCATGCGCGACGAGGAGGGCTTTGCCGCCCTGGTCTGCTTCTTTGAAATGGCCTGCGCCATATCCGGCTACATGTCCGGCGTCAACCCCTTTGACCAGCCCGGTGTAGAGGCCTATAAGAAAAACATGTTCCGTATGCTGGGCAAACCCGGCGCGATCTGAGCCCATAGATAAGAGAGAAGCCCCCAAAAGCCCCAAACCCGCCTCCGGATGAACGCCGGAGGCGGGTTTTGCTGTCAAATTGGCTATCTTCGGCTATAAACCGGAGAGGCTGCGGCTCTCCGGGAGTGTGCCGGGGGAAAGTCCACGGCGGGGAAAGGCCGGAGCGGCGGTCACTTTATCTGGATATCACAGGCCTTTAAATATCTCTGATACATGCGCTCTGCGGCGGCGCTCGTTTCGGCGTCGGGATAATAGGTTTTGTGCCCGGCGCTGCACATGTTCGCCTGGGCCTCCTCGACGCCGGAGTATACTCCCGCCGCCGCGGCGGCGTATATCGCCGCGCCCAGGGCCGTCGTCTCCTCGCTCTGTGGGACGTCCACCCGCATTCCCAGGCAGTTGGCCGCAAGGCCCATGATATATGGGGACCTGAGAGCGATGCCGCCGGTGGCGATGAGCCTTTCGATGGTAAAGCCGCAGCTCAGAAAGCTGTCGGCGATCCGCCGCAGGCCGAAAACATTTGCCTGGGCCAGGGCGGCGAACACATCCACCGGGTCCGCCGAAAGGCTGAGCCCCCCGATAACAGCGGCGGCGGCTTCATCCGGATAGGGGTACCTGCGGCCGTTGAGCCAGTCAAGGGCATAGACCTTGCTGTCAAGGGGCCTTTTCTCCGCCCGGGCGGACAGCTCCTGTATCAGCAGACCCTCCATACGGGCCTGTAGGGCGGCGTCGGGGGACAAATTCCGGAGCGGCCACATAAGAAAGGACCGGAGCCACTCGAAAGCGTCTCCAAATGCGGCCTGCCCGGATTCTATCCCCATGTATCCGGGTATTATCGAATCCCAGGCGGCACCTCCGCAGTGTGTAAAGGACGGGCGCTTTGCTCCGCCCCGAGATATGAGCATATCCACAGAGGAGGTGCCGAAGGATGACACCATCACAC